>NZ_JAKUFX010000080.1:0-27264 GCF_022663635.1 Bacillus cereus group sp. BfR-BA-01356
GGGTTTATTTGAGATGCTTATTTTTAAGAGTATGCTTTTATTTTAGGAATGTTTTGATCCGATGAGTCGAAAGCTCAGGTTGTGCTCACTCTTAAGTTGATGGGCATGTGTGTAGCCCCCCGAGTTTAAAAATTCTGGCGGAACGTTACGAGCGCCTGCCAGCTCCTTACCAGATTTGACCTCCCCCGGGGGACTGAATATGTTCTCGAACAAAAAGAAAAAGCCGAAATTATTTTTCCGACTCTTTTTTCTTTTTTGCTCGTATTAGTGTACTTTTACTGATTCCAGTCATTTCTTCTACTTGCTTATATGAATGATTATTAGCTAATAAGCCTAGCGCATGTTCAATTTGTTTCTTACTGTACTTATTCGGTCTACCTTCCCTAAAGTCTTCACGCTGCTTAGCAATTGCTTTACCTTCTTGTGTCCGCTCAACAATCATGTCACGTTCAAACTCCGCAAACGCGCTCATAACATTGAAGACTAAGCGCCCAGTCGGTGTATCCTCTATCAGTCCCATGTTCAATACATGTACCTTCACACCTTTTTCAAACAGTTCTCTTACTGTCTGTATAGCATCGACTGTCGAACGAGCAAAGCGATCCAGCTTTGTAACTACCAGTGTGTCACCTGACTCTAGTATCGAAAGTATTTCCTTAAACTTAGGACGATCAGCTTTTGTACCAGTGAACTTCTCTGAATAAATTATACTACAGCTTTCCTTCTCCAGTGTTTGAATCTGTGCCTCTAAGTCCTGGTGAATCGTACTTACCCTCGCATATCCGTACTTCATTCATATCAGCTCCATTTCGGCCCTAACTAATGACACTAAGTTATGACACCATTTGATACCTTGATACTATCACACCCATAACAAAGTGTCAAAACCTTTAAGTTATGAAACCGATATGAATGATTATGACCCCCTGAGTTTCAAAGACCCTTCTCTCTCAGCGAGCTCGGCTGATAAAAACACCCATCGGTTTCACCTTTCGTGTTGCCGATAGTTAGGTAACTACTACAGTAGTTACCTTAGTTTCTACCTACTATATACACCACAGTCGGCCCAATCCAACGGACATAAAAATAGCCATGATACCCTAATTACGGGCCTCATGGCTATGCGTATTATTTAGTACTGGAGTAGGACACAATTTCACCATCCTATCATAAATAGTACCTAGTGTGACGGTACTTTGTCAAGCCCCGTACAACTTTTTTATTAAACTTCTCATGCCAGCCATATCACCGTTAATATTCATGTGCAACAAATCTACAGCTTGTCTACACCGTTGGTAATACGTATCAGCATTTATATTCAACTTATGCAATGTACGTTTCCTCGGAATCTTCACCACGTACCGTGCTAACACGATATACCGCATATTCTTCGGTAATTGCTTAATCGCCTGATCCAGCACAATCTTATTCAACCGTCCATCGCCTTTCCCATCCAGTGCACCAGGTCCAGTAAAGCTAGGCGGTGCATCAGGGAACCGATCACCTACAGCCAGCGATTCGTAATTCTCCAGCCATAGTCGTATTGTCTTCTTTGAAACGTAGCCATCAATTCTGGTCATCTCCGAACCTCCTGACTCAGAAAATCAAACCCCTAAAACAAACACCTTAAACCATTAATAGTATTACATACTATATAACTATTAATAAATACTACTATATATATAATATATAATTATTAGTTTTATATTTATATTATATATATAAGGTATATTTTTTTAAGGGGGGGTTCTTTTTTATTGTCTTTTTCTTTTTTGAGTACTGTAGTGTATTAGACCCCCTCCTAAAAACTTTTCTTTTATATATTTTTATTTTCGTGTAATCAGCTGTGAATCTCCGAATCTCGAAACACGTGCCACGCCGCTGTTGTCTCATAACCACGTAGCACCGACTTTCCAGCTAAGAGAAACCGTTCCTCAGTCACTTTCGCAATCAATCCTTCTCCAGCATATACATTGCCCTGCTCTGTCTCGATATTCACATCACGTAACTGGTTCGTAGCCACAAATTCACTTACCCCATAATTCACAACATGGAGACTCCAGGTGAGCTTACCCGTAACAACTCCTTCTTGTACCGTCACATACCCGTCATAAAACGGAACCTCTACGCCATCGATTTCTAAATTCCTTATTTCTTCAGACGTCATGTTCCTTACTCCTTGCAGCCACACGTTCCAAGAATCTCAGTTGCTGTTCAATATACGGATCATCTTCTTTCCCGCCACTTACGATCCAATCCTTAATCCGGTTCATCACATCTTCTAAAACGACCGCCGGTAATTGCGGGGCTAATTCCGTGATACGATCTATATAATTCACTTGTGTCTCTCCTTTACCTCACTACTAAGAACATATATTCCCACTTTATTACTACCTGCATTCTCTAAAGCGATAAGTGTCTCAACTGTATAATCACCTGTCGTAGAAGTATCAGAACTGTAGTAAAGCGTGACTTGTTTACCGTGAAGATCTTTCATATGGAACTCAGGTACCTCTGGAATCTCTGTCTTTACAGGCTCTAATTCCGTGATACCTTTCATTCGATATTCGAGTGGTTCATCTGAATTAGAATCAATACCTGTAAATAAGGCATGTCCTTGACGTGTATTTCCGTTTTCCTCTGTGATTTCTATTAAGACGTCTACACGATCCTCTAGAAAATCAAAGAAATCTTTACGAGCATATGTGAGGAAATCGATGTACCAAGTGTGGTTCTCTTTTTGGAAAATACCTTTTTTCGGTATAAACGTAGCTGCTGACGGTTCGTGTAATACAGGGCTGTCACACATAACTTTCTCCCCGTTAATTTTTAACGCCTTAATTTTCGTCTCTTTTTCCATCCTCACGTCACACCCTTCTTCGCTAAAAACTGTCTTGCGTTATCCGTAAGCCGGTAGTAATAAACATGATTATCATCTTTCGTGACTTGCTCCAGTAGTCCTAACCGAGAGAGTTGTCCCAGCCACGTATCAAACTGCGTAGCTGGAATTTCTCCTCCTACCTGGTGCATCGCTCGTAAGATCGCTTCGGAGCCTTTCACTCTATACCACGTGATTTTACGATTTCCAGTGCTTGTTGTTCCGTAAAACCTTCTGAAACAAGTGCGTCAAAACGTGCTTTATATACTTTAGACATTTCACGCTGCATGCGCATTTGCATAGGTAACGCCTTTACAAAGTTATCCAAAATCATTTCCAGTTCGATATTTGTATATTGCTTATTAGGTTCGCTCATTTTATCGCCCCTTCAAACGTGCTTCGAGTTCCGCTAATACCTGATCAACCCCTTCAGGACTTAGCACGAGTTTACCGCCAGCTAGTTCAATATTTTCTTCTGAAACCTCTCCTGTAATTTGGCAAGAGTTATTAGGGTTATATTTTTGTAGAATAATAGATTCACCATCTACGAAAATCTCCATCGGATCCTTTACCTGGATACCTAATGTACGGCGTAATTCCATTGGAACCACAATACGTCCTAATGGATCAATGTTACGAATGATACCTGTTGATTTCATTTCTCTTCAGCTCCCTTATCTTTCTCATATTCGAACTTGATCGCAGAAACATGTTGCATATTCACAATTCCCGTAATACGGCCGTTATCATCGTAAGTATCTATCGCATTTCCTTCCGCAAATAACTCCCCTTCTAGCTTTTTGTATCCTTCAAAAATAAAATCTGCTTCCTCTACAGTGTGTACAGAACCGTCAACCGTCTTAATTACCGCTCTCATATCTTCCATCTCCTTTTCCTTACTTCTTAATCGTTTCTATAACGCTAGCTAAACCAAAGAATATTACACAGATGAACCATGTTGTCCAAATCGGATATTCGTATATAAGTTCCGTCTAATACCCCCTAGTCTTTATTGATGAGGATTACAGCCGGACCCTCAACCGTAATACCAGCTACTTCAATTTTTTCATGGGGGCTTACTTGCACTGTTGTGACACCCTCACGTGTCTCCAGTTCTTCACTTATGTTTTTTGTAGGTATATTCTTCATCTTTACTCACCATCCAAAATAATGCTGTATTCATCATTAGCTACGTAAAAATTACCGAATGCATCGCGTTCAGGGAATCCATTTTTCGTTGCGTGTACTATCTTGAGTTTCGCATTACATTTATGACATTTCGTGAATTTGTTCTCCTTGTACTCGTATTGATTCCCACGATTTCCGCACATGCAGCATTCGTAACGTGTACGATATCTCGGTGTACCCTCATCATCATACTTAATACCTGTTTTCCAATGAATAGGATCCGTTTCTTCTTTTTTCGTGATCTTTGCTATCTCTTCCATAGGAAACGAGCTACGATTCACTTCTACGATTGGTAGTTTACGAGTTTGCTTATCCGTGGTCATTTTAATAACTGATTCCTGAGTCTGTTCATGCGTAACACCTAGATCCACAGCCTTATGAACTTCCTCTTTTGCCACTGCAGCGCCTAATGCCGATACACCCACTTTCACAAGTTCTGCCGCGGTATTGATAAATGAAAATTCATCTGTTTCTTTTTTTAGTCTTAGATTCGCAGGCTCCGCATCAGAGTCATAAAATTCTACATTTGTTTTTTCTGGACGTTTAAGTAATAAATACTGATACCCTACAAAACTGGAGATACCACCACGAATATTGTTCTTAATAAAGTCGAAAAAGACTGTAGTTAATGCATTTACATTTGCTTCTTTATTTAAACGATCAAATCCGTATTCATAAAGCATTGCGTGAATCGCCTCATGAAGTACGTTTTTCATTTGCCCTTCATGCTTCGCTACATTGTCCGAAATCTTGATTTGTTGTTCGTGATACGTTACTTCTGCAATTCTTACTTCTCCGTTTTCTCTTTCTTCAAGCCATCCTTTTACGACTTCCACATCATACGGAACGCTACCAATCATTAATTGTTTAGGTATAGTCATATAACTTTATCCCCCTTTAATTTGGTAAATTCGTTTCAACATCTGTCCGCAATTTATCACGTAGCCACTTAAACTCTAAATCTTTTTTATCGATTTTTGCTTGGATCACCTTTGCCTGTTCCTTCGTATAACATTTACGGAAACCTTTGTATAATTTCGAAATTTCTTTCTGCAGCTGTCTCATTTCACGGTTCGAATAATAACTTATAAACTCTCTTTTACAGCTTGGACAAATGAAGTAGTGCTTGTCCACACGGTTAGGTAGTCGCGCTGTGAGCATCTGGACACGAAACACGTGCTCATATGCTTCACATTTCGCTTTTACGGGTTTCATGACTTTGCCCCTCCTCTTTCGAATAAAACATAAAAATATGGAGACACTATTTGTACAACAAGATTTTCATCTATGACTGTATTTCTCTCTGATTGAGCAGTTAATTATGTTAACTGCTCTTTTAATTTCTATCTAACCTATTCAAATATCCCGTGGCTGACCAAGAGTAATACGAGGTAGCTTCAGGAAATAACTCGCAGAATTTCTTCCTTATATCCTCTGGATATATCATCTCTGCTTGGTAATACTCAATACCGTGTTTTTCCTTTATTTCTTCTTTCGTGCCTACCATTTTGCCATTAAGGTAGAACTTTCCGTTCTTCATAACTAGACAATCTTTATCGTAGAAGAACACTGTAGATTTTATAATGTCTGCTTTTACAGTATTATCCTCTTCATAATCGTTATAAAACTCATCAATAGCCGTACCGCATACACATTTTTGATCATCGCACCAATGCTCAAAAACAAACATCTTATCTTTATACTCAAACATCGACGTATTTTCTTTTGGTTCCATTCCATAATGTATTTGTAATTCGGCTAATGTGATTGCTGTTTTGTGTAAAGCATAATCAAATTTCCCTATTCCCTCTGAATACTCCAGCTTCCATTCACTATCAACATCTGCTTTTGAATAATACTTTACGGTTCCGCTTTTTCGAATGTCATTCTCCGGATCTGACCAAGGAGCACCTGAGTCTCTTCCATACACATACTCACCTAATTCGACTTTCCATAGTGGGAAATGTTTATTTGCTTCTGTTTTATTCATCTTGCGCCCCCTCTAAATACGCTTTCTTGATTCGCCACAAAGCTTTTTGCATCATCAAACAATCGACCTTTTGGAACGAAATTAAAACCATAAATTTTAAAGAATGCATCGTTTGACATTCGGAAAAAGTCCTTCGCTAAATCCCATTGGTTGTGGCCGTTATATGTTCCGTATCTTGTACGTCTAAGTGATTCGTGTACAGTTACTGGGACACTTGCCTGTGCACTAATACCGTTCATAAAACCTGTAGAAATGAAGTTACCAGCCTCTTTCATATCTTTTGGCAATTCGCTTTCTATCCCTTTCAAACTCTCAAGCACTTGATCTAGCACCTTTGTATCACCTATAATTTTGCGATTATTTTCTATGTGCCAAATAATGTTTCCAAGCTTTTTCTTTAGGCTCATGTGTCTCTCCCCCTGAATAAAATTCGATATTCCGTCAATACTATGGATGGAGGAATTTTTATATACCCATTAATTCCTCCCTTTCTTTAAGGGCTGGACAGTTAGTTTTCGCTAGCTGTCCTTTTAAACTAACCACCTTTTATGTGAAGATGAATAATTTATATAGAGTATTTTTGATACACCTTTCTTTATTAGCTTATTTGACTATTCACTCCGGGAAAGAACGCTGTTCAAGAGCGTTCTTTTTTATTGTGAAACGTCTGCATATTTCTTGATATTAAAACGCATACTGTTGATAGGCGATAAGCCAAAACTCATTTAACTGTCCAGTACTTCTCCGCTCTTTTTTGCATGAAGCAGTTAGCTTTTGCTAGCTGCTCTTTATTTTTAAAAATGCACACAATAGACTGTACACGCATATAATATTTTGTGTTCCTTTCTATATAAAATAAGCTAGTTTTCACAAACGGATAATCTCGTCACGAGAGCACTTTATTAAGTGCTCTATTCGTATTTCAAATACATACAAAATGAAATTTTTATTAGTTTATTTTTGCATAACATTTTCAACTCTGTTCATACTATAGCTGTAACTCGCAATTACAAAAGCAACATTTAATAAGCACCGTTTTCTTTTCTTACCAGGACAGCTAGCTAATCACGCTAGCTGTTTTATTGTATAAAATGAAGTTTTTATTTCACTTTCTCGCATAACATTTTCACTTCTACTCATACTATAGTTGTAACCTTAAGTTACAATGTATTGTGGGTATTGTTCTTGTTGGACGATAAAGCAGTTAGTTCATTGAGCTAGCTGCTTTATCATTTTAATAAACATCAACATTTACTCAGTACAAAATAGCGTTTTTGTTAGAAACTTTTCACCTTTTAATCAAACAAGCATATGATGTAATGTACAATTTGCTAGAAGTAATGTTTTCCTAAGTGCTCTTGGAGTTTTGCACTTAGGATTTTTACATATATTATTCGATTTGAAATTAAATAACGATTTTATTTGGTTTCTTCACATTTACAATCGTGCAACCACTCATCACACTTCCTGCATTCGCACTCACAGTTTTCTAATTTTTCTTCACACTTAGAACAATAATCTATAACTTCATAAATCACTTGTTTTCCTCCTTACTAAGTTCCTTAATAGTCCGAATCATCCAAGCGAAACTGTTCGCTTCAACTACTATGCACTTCCCTTGTACTAAACTAGCGTCACATATCAGGTGTAGTTTTTCGATTGTTGTCATTTCCTTTTGCTCAATTACTTTTTCCCAGCCCATTTTGTCTCCTCCTATCAAATAAAGATTTTATTAAATTTCAAATTAACCAGTTTACTTCTCTTCCCACACGCCATTGTTCAATATCCAACCTTGCTCAAATAATTGAGATAACTTTATGGTCTGTTGATATGTCTTAGATTCAATATTTCTCTGTATTCTTTTGATTTTATTCTGGTGATATTCTATATCTCTTTCATAATCGTCAATATCTTTCATATCTTGGTCTACATAACGTTTATAGGCTTCAATCCTATTTTCACACCACTTATCAGGTTCTCCTTGAGTTTCTTCACTATTTCCCTGATCGATTACAGAGCAATAAACTGTAATTTTCTTACCTTCAAAATCAGGATCATCGTCTGGTTTCCATTCTTCTTCACCCACGAGAATATCCGTTACAGTAGGTTGAAGTATCGGAATCCGAAAACCTCTAGTTTCTGCTACATATATTTCAGCCTGTTTAACAAAGTCATCTGCATCTTTGAAATTTCTTACATCACTAAGGACAATTTCCCCATCATAATCCTCGAAAAAACTTTTAATTTCCATTCCGTTCCCCTCCAAAATAAGAATTTTGTTTAAAAATTAATAACATCCTCTAGCTTGGTGCACTCTATACCTAAAAGGAGTAATCATGAAAATTTTAAAATACATAGCGCTGACAATTGGATGGCTTACATTACTGTCTCTTTGGTATACAGCATTCTTTCTTTAATCTACGTTATAGTTCTTGGTCTAAGAGCACCACACTCTCTAATGGTGCTCTTTTTAATTCAAATAACTATTTTGTTTAAAAATGATTTATTAATTCCAACTGAACATTGCTTAGTAATCTATCAGATATCTCTATATAACCAGGATTCAATTCAATACCAATAAAATTTCTATTATGCTTTGCAGCGACACGACCAACTGTTCCTGAACCGAAGAATGGATCCATAACAATTCCTTCAGCTGGCGCCCCAGCTAATATACACGGTTCAATTAATGCTTCCGGAAATGTAGCAAAGTGTGCTTCTTTTAATGGTTTTGTTGCTACTGTCCATACCGATCTTTTATTTCTTTTATCTCGAATTGCTCTAAATGCTTCATGACCATATTTTCCGTTAAAAGAACCTTTTTCTTTGCTTGTCCTTTTTGCTCTTTGCGGTGGACCAAATGCACCTTCCGAACCTCTAACATCTTGTTGGCCGTAAACCGCTGGCTCTTTAATACTTTCGTGATCGTAATAGTATTTAGGTGACTTACTTAACAAGAAAATATATTCATGTGACTTGGTAGGTCTATCCCTTACACTCTCTGGCATTGCGTTTGGCTTGTTCCAAACGATATCTTGTCTTAAATACCAACCATCTTGCTGTAATGCGAAAGCTACCCGCCAAGGTAAACCAATCAGATCTTTTGGTTTTAATCCATCTACTGATTTTGTGATTGAAACAATTCCAGTAACTTGACCAACACTTTGAAAATGATTGTTACCTGGATTTCCTTTCCCATCTGCATTTCTTCCACGTCCACTTCCAGCGTATACATCACCAAGATTTAACCAAAGTGTCCCGTCATCCTTTAATACACGCTTTACCTCTCTAAATACAGATACAAGATTCGATACATACTCTTCTACCGTTGCCTCTAATCCAATCTGGCCATCTACCCCGTAATCACGTAATCCCCAATATGGAGGACTCGTGACCACGGTACTCACAAAATTATCCGGAAAAGTTTTTAGTACGTCTAAACAATGTCCTGGATAAACTTTATTTAGCTCCATTCCTGTCCTCCCCTTTCTATCCAAATAACATTTTTGGTTATAATAATGATTCTTTTGCTATTCGATTCACATCTTTGACAATGGCATTATCCACTCCATTTGTTACTCCTTTTATCAGCTTTAACGACTCTTCGTATTTTTCGTTACGCATTTCATACTCTTTACATGCCTTTGATGTTTGCTCTAAATTCCACAATGCATTTAAACGATAATTATTTATGTCATAAGCTAGGCTTAGTAATTCATTTAAATCAGATAAACCAACCTCTACCACGGTCTTACCATTCTCAAAACGAGATTTTCCATTAGAGAGTTTTTCTTTGATTAAATCAATCTTTTCTTCCATTTACCCTACCTCGCTATACTGTATTTTTTACAAAATAACGCTTTTGTTTAGTTTTCTTCTTCAATAAAGTACTGTTCCATATCGTAAATACAGAAGCCTATTAACCCTAAATTCCATGTAACTGATTTATAATCATGAATCCAAAAGTAATAAGCGATTTCTATTATTTTGATGACTGATACTACAATAAGTATTGCTGCCATATTCTTTGTGATATTTTCATATATAGAAGCTCTCATGCTTACTGAAATGAAAATAGTTGTTGTTATAAAACTTATGAAACTAATCCAATCTCCTGTATAAGCCGAAAAACCTGCTAATATAACACCTATTGCAATTAATATTGATAGACAGTGTTTCTGAATTTTCTTTCCCACTAGATTCCCCCATTTCTTATAAAATTCAAATTTGATTTTCATCAAAATCTTCAATACCATGTAAAATTTACGTAAAGATTGCTACGACTTGGCCTGTCCACCCCAGAAACGTTATATAATGAATTTGCAAACACTTGGTTTGCACACAATTACCTTTCTGTACGACATAACTCTTTTGCTAGGAGAAATCCTAGCCTTTTTTATTTAAAATCTAAAACACAGGATTCTCAGGCTTTATCACCATTTTCGCTTTAAATCGATACCCCTTACTTTCTAAGTAACCAACAAGTGTTAATGCACTTTTCCCAAACCCTTCTGCAATTGCATCTACCGTGTAACCTTTTTCAAATAGGTCTAAACTAATTTGTATTTCATTTTCTGTATAAGATGCTTGGCTTTCTACAGGTCTCTCGAAGATCCCAAGCTCCTCCAGTTTTTTCTTTATTGCACTTTCTGTTCGCTGGAGACGTTTCGCGATATACAAATACGTATAACAATTCGCTTTGACCATACTTTTTAGTAATAATTCATCTTGTTTGGTCCAAGGCTCCCTTTCTTTTTTCCTTCTATACGCATCCGCATCACGTTTCTCTTTCATCCATTCTGGCTCAGGTCCTAAAATCCCATATTCAACCTTTGAAAAATCAACTACCTGCTTATGTCGTTTTAACCAGTCCCAGAAATCCTTATAGTAAACAACTTTTACTTTTTGTGTTTTTACAAACAACTTTAGCCTTATAGGAAATGCGAACCTTTTATACCACGATTCAATTGTTTTATAACTTACTTGTAATACATCTGCTAATTGGAGCACTGTAAGCCCATTGAAATGTAACCGTGGATCACTTAACCCTATACGATTTGCTTTTAGTTTTATGGCATTTACAGTTCGATCTAACTTCTTCGCAATACTTTTAATGCTGTACGTCCCCCATGAATCCTCCAGATACGCTATTTCTTCTTTTGTCCAAAGAATAACTTTCCCCACCGTTCCGCCTCCTTTTAGTAACCGGATGCCTGACGATCATGATTGATTTTATTTTTTTCGATATATGCGTTGTAAATTTCAATAGCCGAAAATCCAAGCGCTGCACCTAAGTACGCCAAGTCATTCATCAAGGTCATATAGTGTGCTGCAGTCCATAATTTGTTCTCATATAAATCGTTAAACACATCGATAATTTCTGTTTTTGTATTCCCTTTGCTATTACGTACTACAAAGGCATCGATATATTTATTCCATTCACGTTCTAATCCAATCGATAAAGCAAAGTGAAGTGCATCAACAAACTCGTCTAATAACGGATTGTAGTACTCCTTATCTTCTTCCATCATTTGACCCTTGTTACGTACACCTTTTGTAATCGGCTTGTTATTTTCACTCCAAAACTTATGACCGCGCCACACATGAAGTAACTCACTTAACTCGTCACGAAATGATAATTTCTTTTCTTGAAACAAGGGCACGTTTTGTAAACCACGTTTTTCCACAATCTTGTTATCAAGTTCTTTTTGAAGATGGAATAAATGAATGATGTTCATTGTTTTGCACGCTCCCCTTTTTTAAACAAATCTATGAAACTTCTCACCATTCTTTCTACACTGGCACCAGTTAAGGAATTAACAAAAGGTGCAGTTTCTGCGAATTTTAAAGAATCCTTTTCAGGTATCCCTGCACAAATCAACTTTTCTTTTACAGCTTCAATAATTTCTATTCTTTTCTGTTTTTTATTATTGAATTGCTCTTCTACTGCTTTTACAGCCTCATCCTTATAACAATTGTGCTCTTCCATGTAGTAGTACACTTCTTTCCAGAACTCATTATCATCTTTAAAAACCTTATTATTGTTTAATTGACGCACTATAACTCCTCCTTTACCCAATCGATATAACAGCTCGGTCGTTCTTCTCTTATAATTTTCATCGCTTGTATTTTGTTATCTGCGGTGACTAAATCTACATATGCTTTGTTACCCACAACAAATTTCACAGCATACAAGATACTCATCCTAGTACTACTAAACTTACGATTGTCGCTGCAATCATATAGGAAACTACTAATGCAAGGAATTTCTTTCGTAAACCTTTATTCTTCTCACGTAATTCATTATTTTCTTTCAATACACGCTTTGCGTAATTATCTTTCACTTTCACTTGTGATTTGTATAAGTCAACTTCTAACTGCAAATCACGATTCTCTTGCATCACATCTTTTAATTGTTGCTCCGAATTGTCCAAGTACACTACCGCCTTTCGTGGCTCACCTTTTGCTACTTTCCTTTTTTGCCTAACCATTTCACGTTTTAATTTTTCTAGTTTCCGATCACTTTTCCGATTTTCGTACCCCTTCCCTTGCTGTCTACCACCCACAATCGCACATCCTTCCTACAGCTTCTTATTTTCTTAAATGCTCTAAAAATAGTTCATTAAAATTCTCGTTTTCTAGTTCTTCCAATCGCTTCTGTACACGCTCTAAACGTACTGGCCCCAAACCTAAGACCTCTTTTACTGCACGTAAAGCTAATGTTCGACCATCTTTATACGATAAAAGGGATACTTGCTGCACTTCACCCCTGTGAAAACTTTGCCGCTCCCTTGTTCTCTTTCTCTCACGTTCACTCGCCCGGCGTTGTTGACGGTTCAAGGCGTTCATCGTCTTCCCTCCATTTTTTAAAGCAACTGCTAAATAACAATTCTGCGTATGGATCTTGTGGTACTGGGTCTAACACACCAGTCTTTTTATCTTTTCTTAATGAACTTACTACCCAAACCATGTTGTATGGTTCTCCGGCAATACTTCCCACAATTCTTGCTGGTTTTACACGTGGTAATGCTGTTGCATGACGCTTTGTAAATAACGATTTACGCGGTCCCTCTCCTCTTCCCACATGCTATTCCTCCCTTTGTTTAAGCCAGGACTCAACACTCATTTTCTCGCCCCATCGATACCCTACACTTCCTTCTGCTTCAATCGGAACTGGAAATCCTGGTACTGGAGGTTGCTCCATAACTTGTTTAATTTGTTTTTCTGCTGCCACTACAATCTCCGGATCATCATCTATTTCAAAAATAATTTCATCGTGAATTTGTGCAATCATATCGGCACTACCATGAGCAAGTACCCCTTCTTGTTTACCAATAGATTCATAAATTTCATTTTGTACTTTCTTCATAATGTCAGCGGCACTACCTTGCACTGGCGTATTCGCTGCTTGTCTTTCAGCTGAGCCACGATCTCTTCTATTCGCGCTGTTAATGCCCGGTAGCAATCTCATATATCCATAAATCGTTTGCACATAACCTTGCTCCCGTGCTTCTAAAACAATCTTGCGCTGATACTCTGGTATGCGTTTGTACGCTGTTTTAACAGCATTTACAATCTGCGCACATTCATCTAATGTTTTACGAATCATGTACTTTGTTTTAAATGTGAACTGTAAAGCGTGTTCCGTACCGCCATAAGAGATTCCGAAGTTTCCTGCCTTTGCATCCGTACGTTCTTTCTTTACAATTTCATCTTCAGGTTTTCCAGTCATTACAGACGCTGTTCTACGGTGCATATCCCCGCCTGTATTAAATAGCTCCGTCATGACCTCGTCACCTGATTTCCATGCCATTAAGCGAAGCTCGAACCCTGAGAAGTCAATGAAGAATAATATCTTTCCTGGTTTAGGTACAAAGAAGTTTCTAATCTTAAACTCATCATTATCTGGTCTCGGTACGTTTTGTCCGTTCGGATTAAAGCTATTTAAGCGTCCTGTTTCTGTAAATGGACTATACCCGGCATGGATCCGTCCACTCATAAAGTTCAAGTACTTTTCACGTCCTACGATGTGCGAAGAAAGTAATGTCGTGTATTTTTGGATTTTCTTCAGCTGATCGATAACCTCTAACGCTTGTTCCTTATAAGGATGTGGTTCGCGTTTTGCGATACGAATTGCTCCACGCTCTAACTTATCTAAGGTAGGGTCCTTGTCAGGATCGATAATTTCCCAATTTTCAGGCAATGGAATGCTGAGGTACTTTTCCTCATCGATATCGTTTAGCTTATTCTCAAGCATAAATGCCATATCGATAAGTGCCTCTTGATCAAGACTCGCACCTGTTTTTCCGTACTTAGCCACCGGTATTTTTAAGTAATCAAACATTAAGCTTTTCACTTCGTTCGTTTTACCTGATTTACCGGTATTTATATCAACATTGAACGTTTCTTTCGCGACTTGTTTAATACGTTCAGCAGCTTGTTCCTGCATAATTTCAGCCTCTTGTTTCTTTTGCGTTGCAAGGTTTGGATCCCAATTCATTCCCCAATACTCCATAAGACCGATAACACGTGTGAACGGCATTTCAATCTTGTGGAGCCATTCCTCATATTGCGGAATTTGCGAAGCGATTTGAGACCAATATTCATAATGCTGCAGTGCGTAATCCGCATCTTCAGCTGAGTAAAGTAGTCCTTCACCTTTACTGGCATCAATTTCATCAAAGAAATCCACCTTGTATTTCTTTAAAAGGGCTGAAAAGTCGTTCATTGTTACACCAAAAATCTCTTTCGTAGCGGGCTTTAACCCCCATCCGCTTGTAGGTTTTTTCGGGTTATTAATCTTTTGAGGTGCTGCGATTTGTAAACACCGTACCCACATAATCAATGGATCTGCTACTTTTCCTAAAATGTATTTACCGTACTTCGCTGCATATTTCGTTTCAAAAGACAAATTGACCGCAATCTTTAATACCTTTTCATTTTTAAATAGGTATTCATCAAGCAAATCTAGGACCAATTTCCTAGCTTCATCTCTATCCATACTTGGTTCAAATACTTGGCCAACTTTATGTGAGATTGGAACAACTCTTGACTCGTGTACCGCCGCTGACAGCGATACTGTACAAATTTCACCTTTCCACGGATCCAATGGTGTTTTTAAATACGCTTTTTCTAAGCTCTCACTTCGGCTTTCCGCTTCTTTATCATCGATAATCCCTGTAGTACGTGCTTCTTCTATATCTTCAAACGCCTTTTTATAATGCACTCTAATTTCTTTACTTGCTGCAGTCTCCCAGTCGAATCCTACTTTACCTGTTTGTATACAACGTTCTAAGTATTTCTTTAACTCTGAGACTGTAAGAATCGCTTTATAATCTTTCACTTGCTGCGGTTCCACTTTTGGCCAAACAATATCGAATTGTCCCGGCTTTTTCTTTTTTTCCATTTCAACCGCTAGTTTTGATTCTTTTACCGGTACCTGTTTTTTACTACTTGCTAATGTTTTAGGTCTTCCAAATAAACTTCCGAGTTTCATATTTTCACTTCCAGTCATATTTGTAGTGCTTGTCCATATAATTAGTAGTACTCATCCTGTATATGATCAAAGAGTCCTTTCTTCATGCAATACGCAATGTAGGCATTAAAGCGTGGTGTTTTTCGATAACCACCGCTTGTTAAAAGAATCATCCTCATTTTCGCTAATTGATTTACGATTGCTTTCGCTTCTTCTTTATCGATAGAAAGCATCGCCTCAACATCACCAAGTCGTAAATACTTCTGCTGAGCGAACAGTTTGATAAACTCATAGAATTTCATTTCGCCTGTTAATGTATCGATTTTCTTAAGATCTGCCGTAAACTTCTGGTATCTTTCTTCTGTCATCTCTTCTTCTTTTATTGCTAAACGAGCATAGTAATTTAAGCCGCAACCTGGAGCATTGTATAAAGCTTTTAAATACTCCCCAATAAACTCAACGTGTCCCGGCCAAACTTGAATTCTTTCGCCTGATTCATCAACTGAATGCGTAAGAGCTGCAAGTGCAACTGCTAATCTTGCTACTTTATTCCGCTGATCTGAAGGAGAAACAAGTGGTATGTCATTCGCATTTCCATATACTTTCGCAAGGTCTGTCGCAACCTCCAGTACTTTATCAATCGTACCGTCTGTAAATAGCACGTCCTCCGGCTTACGTGACCAAGCATATAAGATGTTATTTTTCAAAGTATCCTTCTGTATAATCGATGGATACGTAGCAAGCGTTTGGTTGTACAACTCAGGATCCACATCACTCGCTCTCATAAAAACTGCAAAGTCAAAACGACGTATATCCTCGTTATTGAAAATATCTTTTAAACTTTCTGCGCCTTGAGAGTAATCAGCAAGTCGTTTCCCTTTCGGTACGTTCCCTGACATGATGGCACGTACTCTACAAGGTGTTTCAGCTGTTACAGCTCGTTTTACTTCCAGCTTCCCGTCAGAACGAGCAAGCGTCATTTCACCATAATCATCTTTCGTAATACCTGTATCTTCATCGATCCAAATCATTTCTTTGTCCGCTAACGGCCATGCCCCCCAAACGATGTACCATGCACCTTGAGCACCTGACTGTTCCATTTTGTACGTTAGACCTGTACGAGAAGTACTTTCCGCATTCACTCGTGTTCCAAGTCCTGCATATTTCATTACTTTTTCAATGAGCGCGGACTTACCAGTACCTGTATCACCAACGATTTTCAATTCCACCCAACCACGTAACGGATTTAAATCCCACGGTACTTTAAAACGTAAAACACTATGAAGTGTTAGCAATACTGCAAGTAATGTCTCATCACGTTCTACGATGTGTGTTACGTTGTACGTTAAATCGTTACAAATTGCTCCTAGTTTCTGTTCAATTGATTCTGCTGTATAATCTGCCGGCTGAAATGTTGCTAAATCTTCTTTCACTTGTTCATTTAGCTCAAAACTTTCAACCACATCCTGAAGCGGTACCGCACTCTTTACAAGTAGTGTTGACTCCTGATTCTTTGGATGTGGGTATACATAACCTGTTAATTCGTAGTACTTATTCTCACTTACGTTTAGTCCATTTACGGCGTACACTTTTCGTAGTACATAATTCCCTTTATGCTGCTCTTGCTTTTCGTCACCTTCTTCAGCCATCGGGATTACAAGCAACTCTTCAACGTTCATGTTTTCTAAAATATCGGTATTGTATTTCGGACAATTTGGAATGCCTGATATTTCTCGTAAAATGCCTTTTATATTATCGTCACCTACACCTGTCATTTGAATAACTTCCCGATCACTTACGCCCAGGTCTTTATATCCTGTGTGTGTATGGATGTCGTATAGAGGGCAATGTACCTTTTTACAACTTTCTCTGCCCCAGCAATGGTACTCAATGTTTTTCGGAATGATATAAGGTGTATGCTTTTTCCCTGCAACCATGACACGTGTTTTTACAAGCTTTCCAGTAAGATCCGCATTACCTGTCTCTGCTAGATGAAGTAACTTTGCATTCTCTTCTTCCTCAGCATTCTTTTTAATGCAGTGACACATATCACCAGCACACGCTACACGTTCATAATCTTTGCTTCCCGGTTTCTTTTCGCCATGTAGTGAACGAATAAAAGCGCAACCAAATTTGTATGTATTATCACCGCTGTATACCGCATCGATAACACTTCTCGTATTCGCAACACGCTGTTGCTTACCATACTCGTTATCCTCAGATGTAAATTTAAGCACCCAGTCTTCCAGCTCTTTCATTGTTTCTTCTCTCGTGTAGCCAGCGTCTTTGAAGTAACATGCAAGCTGTACTGTTGCCTGGTTTCGGTCACCGTCTTTTTTCCATCCACCATTTAAAATATCAACTACACATGCCGGTGGTTTATCTTTCTTAAACTGGAATTCTTCTTTCGCATACTTACGAGCACTCGTTGCTGCAGCTTGTTCATATTCTTCTGTCTTATTTATTAGTAAATACCCTGTACGAGGTCTGTATTTCATTGCCTTTTTACGTTCTTCTGCCGTATAAGGTAGATCGTCAGCATGTCTTGGTGATTTCGCTAAATCTTTAATTTCTTCCAGTGTTAATTTGTTTAACTCATTTACACTAATTTCTGTTTTAAATAGGTTTGTTTTTTGATGCATACTGTTCGGTAAACGAATCATCCGCTTTTCTGTATACACCACAAGGTCTAGTGACGTGAGTCCCAGCCTATGTACTAAGTACCCAGCCATATGTTTGAAGATTTTATGAAGGTCGTTTCTCGGTTCAATACCGAGCGCATCGGAGCTTATTAAGATGTGGAATCCTTTTGATCCAGAAAAGTAAATCCACATATCCGATTCACGAATGTCCATTTCTTTCGTAAAAAATTCCACCAGCTTGATTGCATCCTTTTGGCTGACTGATGGGTCTTCCGCATGGTCAAGGTCAAAATATAGGGGAGCAATAAATGCCTCCCCCTTTACTTTTGTGTCGTTCGCAAATCGTTGAACTGTAGCAAAGCAATTGAAATTGAATGCCTCTCCCGTTTGGAATTGCTTCACTTCAGAGGAAGGGATTCGTTTCCACGGAATGCTTCTACCGTTCTGATTGCTGTACCATGCGTCTACATATTGATACTCACTTGTTTTGTCTTTCTTTTTTGCCATTTGTAGACGCCCTCCTTAATTATTCTGAAGCTTTTTCTGCTTGTTCTGTTTCTTCTACGTTAATTCCGTAATCTTCTGGTTTAAATACACCTACAGGCTGGAAGTCGATACCGATCCATTGGTTACTAGCGTTTGTACGACTTTTACGTTCTGTTGTTACTAAGCGTGTAACAATTTTATTGACACCTAATTTAGACGGAACACCTAGCGCTTTATATTTCCCTGTATACACATTCATCGCAAAACGACCGTAAATAATTGTGTCTGTTGGGCTAAAGCTCATTAAGTAGATACGAGGGAAGTCGTCTGGGCTTAACGTTGATACTGGTACCACTGATGCCATATAACGAAGCTGAATATCATCTAATTCATAGCGTTCCTCAGCTTGTGGGTTTTCAGCTAACCATTGATTGAATACAACTTCCGCATCTTCTTTTGTTTTTTCCGCCACGATCAACTGACCATCTTCAGGAGAATCTTGTTTCCCCCATACAGACCAACGTTGCTCACCGTATCCAATAACTACATCAATATTGTCGCCGTACATTACATTTTCATCATCTTTTTCTACGAAATTCCCTTTCTTGTTAACCGTTAACCACTCGCCCATACGGACGAAATCCATATCAAGACCGTTATTCGCTTCAACGAATCCCTGCTTTGTTTCTTCTAAAATTGCTGAAATATAATTGCTGCCATCGTTTCTTTTCGCCACCGCGTTATTTTGTACCACTACTTCATTTTGATTTGTTTCTTGTGTCATTATTTTTTCCTCCCGCGCCCCTGTAGGCCATGTTTTTTCCATGCTTTTCGTTTTGCTTGGCTTTTCTTTTTTCGATAGGTTACTTTTCTGTTATACGAAATCTCGTAATCTTTCGAATCGTATTCCGGAACCTCAACCATTATCGGGATTCCTCGTTGAAGAGATAAACTTTTACCGGATCCTCTTGCAAATACCCTTATCACTTTTTTAACGATTTTTTGACCTGTTTCTTTCAAACCCACTTACTTCACCTCTTTCGCTGAAGCAATTAGTTCTGTGATTTCATAAAGTGCACCCACATATTCGTACTTTTCCATCGTTATCCCCCCTTTCACCAAGGCATGTCATTTAAGAAGTTAGCCACTGTATCGCGTTCTGTTTTCGGCTTTCTTGGTACCGTTAACCCGATTCTGCTGTATACTTTCCTACGGCTGTGATATTGGTCCTTAAATACTCCAACATTGTAGTCAACGTAATCGAACCAGTATGCTTCTTTATCCGGATTGTTTCGATCAGGACGCATAATACGTCCAATTTCCTGCTCTACCGATGAGCCGCTATTGCTCTCCCGTGAATCACCACGTTTCGGCATTACCATGTGACCAACTGCTAAATGCTGCATGTCCAGTCCTTCACGCGCTAACTGAGTAGCAAATAAAATATCTACTTCTTTTCGGTCGCAAGCTTCCAAAATGTCTTTACGTTGCTGCTTTGTCACTTGCCATTGGCGAATTTCTTTTTCTGAATACTGAGCAACCTTTACCTGCCAACCGTACTTACCCTGCTTTTTATCTACCGCATGACCAGTATCGATAAGCTGCTGTGCATATTTTTCATTTTTTGCTTTTCTCCAGGTGTAGCGACTAATACCTCCGTGTACTACAGCTGTTCTAACATCGATACCGAATCTTGCTTTTGCCATTCGTTTTACGAGTTCTTCAAGTACGAAACAGTAGCGAACTGATTCTGTTATAACAATGGATGGCCCTAAACTTGCAGACTCAACAATATTCTCAGCAACTAACTTCGCACGCTTTTTATCAGAAATGAGGTGCCTTATTAGATCTGTGTAATCAAGATCTTCTCCACCAGCATCCACACTATCAATCTCGTTACGGTTACTTGCCGTCTCGTAATTGAACTCGGTATATACGAATTTCACTGTCGGTTTTACCAGTCTCCCAGCTTCATACATTCCATCTCTGCTAATCTCATACACTTTTGGACCTACACCGTTGTACATATAGATTTCTAATCCATCTTTTCGGGAAGGTGTTGCGGTGAGACCGATCACATTTTCAGCCGTTAACTTCCCAGCCGTTTCAATGAATTGTATTGCTGGAAAGTGATGGGCTTCATCCACTACTACCGTCCCGATAAAATCATTTAGTGCATCGATTATTTGTGGATTTCGCTGCAAGGTTTGTACTGTAGCAACGATTAGTTTACCGTCTCCCCAGTCATGTACACCGTCACCGAAAAAGCCGATACGACCGATACCAGGCATTGTATCCTTAGCTCGCTTTGCGGATTGATACATTAAGTCTTTTGTATGCGTAAGCCATAATGCTGCTTTACCCTTTTCGTAAATGTAGCGCATGCCCATTACGGTTTTACCTGAACCAGCCGGTGCTACACCTATTCCGTTTTCTTGCATAAGTGCTTCAACCATCGGTGTCTGGTCCTCTTTTAATACAAACCCGTCATCCCATTCCCCGAAACTAACATCTCGGCCATATGAAATCTGTGAGGTAATAACTTTACTTGGGTCGTAACCTAAGTTTTTCAGTACCTCTTCTAGCTTTGACAAGAAACCTCGAGGCGTAACAATATCGCCTCTGTCCTGTACAAACAATTCAAGTTTTGCTTGTACACCCCATGTAGGTCTACGTTGCTTTTTTGCTTTCAAATACGCTGGATTATCAAATGTTAGCGCCTTAGTAATTGCCGCCTTAAGAGGTGTACTAGCACCTCTTATTCGGATGTTGTGTTTTACAAAGATTTGTAGCAAGTGAGCACCTCCGATAGATCGTAAGAAGGTTCATGGTATGTAAGTCTTGGAAGTGGTAAACAGGGAACCGTCTGACTTTGAAATTCTTCAAGTTTTATATGGTTCACGTTTCGTTTTTTCATATGAATAAGAGATGTAATAAGTCTGAACGCATAAGCCTCGTCAAGCCCTTTGCTATCATTTAGAAAACTGATAAACACTAAACCTAAATTTCTATCAATAATTTGATCAAAATCCCGTAGCCCGAGAATCTGATTCGGTCTCATATAATCTAGTGAAAATCTACGACTCTCTGTACGTTTCATTTCAGCTAATATATTTACTTCAGGTGTTATTACAATCTCGTCACCTGGACGAGTTGCACCTGCACCATCTGCAATTCTCATACGCCATACATTCGGAATTTCTCTCCAGCTTCTTCTGATTTCAGCTTGGAAATCATCCCCACGTTGCTGACGTTCACGCTGTTTATTTCTCATTGCTGTTTGTTTTGGATCCATAGCAACCTCCTATGCCAAAAACTTCAGTAGATTCGCTTGTACATAAGCTTTTGCTTTTACAAGATCCGCTGATTCTTTAGCTGTTTCCCAAGCATCTTTTGTTTGATAAATTTTGATATCAATGGACGCTAACTCTTGCTCTACGTCTGTAAGTTGTTGACGTTCTTCTTTGCTGTAATGCAGGCGGTACGCATCACGTAACGTATCATTCGTGAGAGCCACTTTTTGATCATTCACGTAAGCGTATTGGTTACGTCCCTCACCTTGAATTTGCATAAATGCCTCTGCTTCTTTTAGCTCTACTGCAGTTTTCAGCTTCACTTTTTGCTTAATTAGGTCTGCTTTTTTCCCATAAGCTTCTTCACGTGCTTTACCTTTTTCAAGAACATCCTGTACTGCAGCATCAATTTGTTGTAAGGATGCTTGTAATTCAAGTGGATCTAATACTCGAACATAGTCAGTCGGTACTTTCTTACCTAAAATTTTTGTTGCCGCTGCAAGTAGCTTTTCTTTCCCATGCTCCTCTTGTAAACTAAGAATTTCATTATTTAATTCAGTCATTTTCTGGTCCCACCTCACATTGAATTTTTGGTAGTTCTACTACTAACTTTTTAAGCGTCACGTGCTCTTTAACAATTGAGTCAATTGTTATGTTCATCGTTTCTACTCGATCATGTTCCTCTTTGTTGTAACCAGCTACACTTATCATCAACGGTGAAAACTCTATTACTACAGCATTCCAATCATGTTTATTATTACTATAGTTAGGGCGTCTAAACGGGTTACCACTTGTGACCTGTACCGCCGTACCTTCGCCTAGTTCATTCTCATCAAACTGCGGTTTGTTTACAATCATGTTCGTAATCCCTCCTTTGCTTCCGCTATTTTCGTTAACGCTATTTCTACTACATCCGGATTAATACTTTCTGTCTCAGCAATACTCTCAACAATCGTATTAATATCGACTAGCACATCTTCCCCTGTTTCCGTTTGAATTAATGAGGCAAACTCTTCCATCGCATACGCTCGTTTCTTCTCAGCTTCAATCCGGCTACGGTCAAGTACTTCTTCACCAGGTTTTGCACTTTGAAGCGGAATCCGTTCTAAATCAAAAACACCTGGTGATTTTACATCGATAAGAAGAACTTGTATTGGTCTATTAATCTCAGCTTCCGAAGCCGATAAACGTGTGATACTTCCGATATTCGCAAACACTTTTCCATCCGAACGCTCGTAAACACCAAAACCTGTATGATCGTGGCCACACAAAACCAAATCCGCATCTGTTTTTACATCTTGTACTTTTGTGTACCGATCAAAAGGTGGATCATGGTCAAGTAACATACCGTGAGCTACATGTATTTTAGTTGACTCATAATCTTCAGTAACTTCTGGTGAATAACCATAACCAGCTTTATCAATTTGATCACTGTACGGTGTAAATGTTAACTGGACGTGATTACCGTCTTGGTGAAACATATGAGCTTGCCCAGGATCATTAATGACTGTAAGCTGCGGGACGATTAACTCCAGTACTCTAAGGCTTGTTCGTTCATACGTTGCAAGATTGTAGCCGTAAATATCGTGATTACCAGCTGTTGTATAAATTGGAACTGGACTCTCTTTCAATACCTTTGCGAATTCTAGTAACACGCTTGTCGTAACCTCAGGCCTATCAAACGTATCCCCAGGTTGTATAATTGCTGTCACACCTTTGTATTTAGCTAGTGCGAAAATCTCACGGAACTTCGCAATTAAAGCCTCTTTGTAGTTATCCTTACGATTACGAGGGTTTGTACCTCGTATATGTGGATCACCGAAATATAGAAACTTCATACTCTCACCTCTGCTTTTTCGTGCTTCGCGTAACGTTGTATCTAAAGTAATTCCACCTTCAACAATGTGGTGCATCAGTGAAGGTTACTTGATTCTTTTTTCTTGATAACTTGTTTTGTGATTTCACCTGTCTCAGCATCTAACGTCAAATCATCTTCACCGTTAACACCCAATTCAGAATGAATGTCAGCCCATACTGCATCGTGCCATTCCTCTAATCCTTTTGTTGCATTTTCTAATTTCTTTTTATATTTTTCTTTAATTGGTTCAAGTTCAGTCTTTAATTCCTTAGCTACAACTTCCTTAATAGCTTCCGTTTCTTTACGAATTCTACGTAACTCGCGTACTTGTTCTTCAGTTGCTTTACCTACAACTTCCTCTGTCACTTCTACACCTGCAACCGTTGCAGCTAATTCTTTTACTAAGCACTTAATACACATATCCAAATCTCCCTTTCTATAAAGCAGTTACTATGCTTTTTCCTTGTTTTTGAGTCACACCAAGTGCTACGTCACCTATCTCAGCTAAATGAGTACTGTGCGTAATTAAAATGATTTGACGTTTAAATTTCGTACTATACTCCTTCAAGAAATACGCCACATTTGGTGCGTATTCTTGACTCACGTGCTTTCCAACCTCATCTAAGAATAACGGTCCTCTTACACCACTAATTTCTCCAACAGCCAATCTGAGCGCTAAACTAACTACGTCTGCTACACCACCACCGCGATCATAATCAGGCGGCTTTAATTGTGTCCGTACATCCTCAGACTGTAGCCAATACTCTGCTACCGGTTGATTACCTTTTACGGCAATTTCAATTTCGAATCTGTAGTCTTTATCGAATACAACTGTAAGAGCTGACGTAACAATTTCTTCTATACGACGTTTTGCTTGCTGCCTTGCATAATCACTTGTCTTTTGAAGAAGAATTTGTACTAAATCAAACTCCCCAAGTTGCTCCTCAGCTTTTGCTTTTCTTACTTCTGCGCTTTTTTGTTGCTTAACTAATAAATCACGTTGACCGATTTTCATTTTCAATTTATCGCTTGCCTGACGGATATCCGCTCTTGCTTTTAGAAGCTCGTACATAAAAGTAGCCTCCTTATACCTGCCGGATGAGTCGTTCTACATGCTCCAGGTTTTCTTTAACTGATGTATCAAGCTTATTGATTTCTTCCTGGATCGTTTCAGGCGTTACCCCGTACCGCGCCATTTGTTCAGCGATTTCCGTTAATTGCTTTTCAGCTGAAGACTTTTCCGCCTCTGCTTGGATTTTTGCTGTTTCTGCTTTCTTTAAATTTGCTTTTGCAATTTCAATACGTTGTTTTAATTCCATTACTCATTTCCCCCTTCAAGTTGTTTTGATAGTAAATTTTGTAGCTCTGATTCAAGAAACTTCTTTTGATCTCTTAAACAGGCCAACACAGTTGGTCGGATAGCAAAATCAATACTCTTTTCTCCTATACTTTCTGATTCACTCACTAATAAATTCTCATTAAATTTTTTATGAAATAGTGAGACTTTTAAAACATTAGATGTATCGTCAAAAGCTTCAATAACCTCATTAATTTCCATTAATGAATTATTCAGCCTCTCAGCTGTTTGTAAAAACTCGCTCATTTTTTCCGTATCAATCACCACTAATCACCCCTCAATGAGAATGTTCAAAAGACATCGGCGATTCGCATAGCGGACAAACTCCACCAGCCTCGTTCCATGTCTCTTCCAATTCCTTTGTGTAATTTTCAATGTGCTTTTCATATAGTTCCAATGTGCTTGTACTATGACGTACTCTTTGATGCCAGATCATATAGTTTCGTAAAAACTCTTTTAATTCAGCTAAATGAGTGACATTATTCTCAGTATTAGCAATCTGTATTACCACTTCTTTCGGAACATTTAAATGTTCCGCACGACTTGTCCATCTCATATAATAGTTGTGTATATTCTGGTATTTTTGTAAGAGCACACTTATTTGACTTAGTTGTGTAATACTTGTTTCGCATTCTTGTAGTTGATCTGACGCATTACCAGGTACAGATAACCTTTCTACATCCTTACTTGTTTTTTCGTAGCCTTGTTTAACCACGCTATGTTGTACATAGAGTTTCTTTAACTCATCCGTTTTCTTTACTTCCTCTTCAATCACAGCTACATTAATGTTTTCAATTACAGTCAACCTCTCGACCTGTAATTGAGCTTCTTGTAATACTTGACTATACTTCTTATAGTTTTGTGATAAGATAGAAAGCAAAGAATATATTTCTTCGGATTTAGTAGAATCTTGTAACAAGTTACTTACTTCTACTAATCCATCAAATTGTTTTAATGTTTCAGTCAATGTCTTCTTGGCGGTGGACAGTGACTCGTATCTTTTTTGTAAGTCCAGTAGTGTTTGCAGACGCTGCTGGTCTTTTTCTGTTTCTTCAAGTATTTGTATAAGAACCGGCACTTTTGAGAGTCTCTCATCCTCAACAAACGCTACACGGAATTTTTCAAATGCTATCTGTTGTTGAGTTTGTAGTTGCTGCAGTACATCTTTCTTTTTATGCAATTCTTCTACATGTTCCATCAAACTTTCAGCTGTTTTTAACTGCTGTACTTTATCATCCACATCCAAGTACTCGAGTAAGTTACCTGCTAATCTCTCAATTTCTTTTTCAGCTAGTAACCTCTCTTGCCTTGCTGCGTATGTATCTTTTGAAACACTTTTTACCGCGAGATCGACAGCTTCTGTTCCTGCTAACTTACCTAGAACTTTCGCACCCGATGACGGTGTCTCACTTATTAAGAAAGGTGCTTCAAGCTGGAATGCAAAGTTTAAAGCAGTAACAAAATCCCCAAATGTTTGCTTTGTGATACCAAGTAATTGTTTTACTTCTTCCGGTACCTCTGACTTCTCAAATACACTTCCTGCATCACCTGGATCCGTTTGGATTCTGTACGATGTTTTTCCTTTTCTACGGTGCTTTGAAATAATAATGCCGTTATCCATGTGAATCGCTACAGTAGCCTGTCCCACTGATTCGTTTACGAAAGCCTCACCTTGAGGTTCGTTAAATGCTACCCAGCGAACTGCTCGTATAATGGATGTTTTACCACTATCTGATGGTCCAGTAATTACATTCAGTCCGTTTCCTAAATTAAAGTGGCTATTTGTATGTGACTGGAAACCTTCTACGAAAATCTCGTTAATGTTGGCCAACACGTTCACTCCTTTCCGTTAGCTTTAACATGGTGTTTACTGCTTGTTCTTCTGAGCCATTCTTGAAGTAATTTTTACTTTCGCAACATACAGCTTTTACGTCTTTTGCTTTTACTAATCGAGTCGCATAAGTCACGTACCGTTGCATGTGTATCACCTCCTCGTATGATTAAGTTAGGTTTTTTAGGGACGGGATGTACCTATAAACCCAAGAGTATCTATTTTTATGAGATACTTAAATTTGTAGATAGAGTGTTGCCGACCAC
>NZ_JAKUFX010000081.1:0-27106 GCF_022663635.1 Bacillus cereus group sp. BfR-BA-01356
TTATCTAGAAATATCTTGAGACGTCCAAGTATTTTCTTTATTACTGGACTCTTATTAGAGAGTAAAACTAAGCCTGAGATAGGGCTTAAATATTAATATACGAGGGGAATGAGAATGGCGAATTATATAAAAGAATTACGTGAAAAAGTAGGACATGATTATGTTTTCTTAAACTTTGCCGGTGGTTGTGTATTTAATAAAGAAGGAGAAGTATTACTGCAAAAAAGAGGAGACTTTAACGCTTGGGGCTTTCCAGGTGGTGCAATGGAGATAGGAGAATCAGCTGCGGAAACTGCAATCCGGGAAATAAAAGAAGAAACCGGGTATGGTGTAGAAATAAATGAGCTTATTGGAGTGTATACAAAATATTTTCAATCATATCCAAATGGAGACAAGGCCCAGTCAATTGTGATGTTCTTTTCATTCTCAATAGTTGGAGGTGACAAAAAAGTAGATGGTGATGAAACGTTGGATTTGAAGTTTTTCCCGTTAGACGACATGCCACCGTTATTTTGTAAACAACATGAAGATTGCCTGCAAGATTTATTGGAGAAAAGAGTAGGGGTATATCGTTAACATATAAAAAAGAAGCTAAATGAAGATTAGCTTCTTTTTTATGTTTAATTTATTTCCACCAATCATCAAACATTGACGCTGGTACTTGTCTTTTATGCTCACTCACTGTGTAACGTTTTTCAATTTTCTCTGCAACGTCAGCTGGAACTGCTTTACCTTCTAAATAATCATCTAATTGATCATAAGTAATACCTAACTCTGTTTCATCAGCTTGACCTGGTTTTTCATCTAATAAATCAGCTGTTGGCATTTTTAAGTACAGTCGCTCGTCTGCGCCTAACTCTTGTAATAATGCACGTCCTTGGCGCTTCGTTAATCCCGTTAATGGTAATAAATCTGCACCACCATCTCCGAATTTTGTAAAGAACCCTGTTACAGCTTCTGCAGCGTGATCTGTTCCGATAACAAGTAGCCCTTTTTGTCCACCAATTGCATATTGAGTAACCATACGGATACGTGCTTTCACGTTACCTTTATTGAAATCTGTTAATGATTCACCCAATAAGTTTTCATATTGATTTGAAAAAGCATCAACAGTTGAAGCAATATCAAATGCAACAGATTGATCTGCTTGAATGAATTGTAATGCTAATTGTGCATCATCTTCATCTTTTTGTACTTTATAAGGAAGACGCACGGCGATAAACGTTGCATTACCACCTTCGTTACGAATTTCTTCAACTGCAAGTTGTGCTAAGCGTCCTGCTAATGTAGAGTCTTGTCCGCCGCTAATACCAAGTACAAATCCTTTTGCACCTGTTTTTTTTACATAATCCTTTAGGAAATCAACTCGTTTACGAATTTCAACTTTTGGATCAATTACAGGCTGAACATGTAATGCTTTCATAATCTGTTCTTGTAATGTCATTATGTTTTCCTCCTATTCATATTAAAGCGGTAAATAAGTTTATATGTATAATGGTACATACTTCTATCCTTTATTATTTCGCAAAACTAACGAATATACAATAGGATGTGTGTATGAATATGAATGTAGTCATTATAAATAAAGTGCTACGTATAAGCAATTTTTTTAAACCTTTCAAAAATGTAAGGTTTTTGTCATTTGAATCGATGGAAGGTATTTCCGCACTTTACTAATATAAAAACATAGATAGTAGAAGGGCGGAGAAGTAATATGAACATTAGAGAACTAGCATATCGGAATGTAACCCGAAATAGACGGACATACTCAGCCTATTTTTTGAGTAGTGCATTTGCAATTATGGCCTTTTTTGTGTATTCATTTTTTGCGTTTCATCCGGCATTAAGTGCAGGAGAATTAGGTCAGTACGTATTCGTAAGTATGTCTTTTGCACAGTCTATTATTTACTTATTTACATTCTTCTTTATTTTATATTCGATGGGAATGTTTTTAAAAACGAGAAAGCGTGAACTAGGAATTTTAATGATGCTAGGTATGACGAAATATCAATTAAAGCGTCTGATCTTTTTTGAAAATATTATGATTGGAATAGGGGCAATTATTTTTGGTATTCTTTCAGGTATGTTATTTTCAGGGGTATTACTATTTGTCGCTCCGATGATATTGAAACTAGATATCTCCTTATCCTATTACATACCGATGAAAGCAATTGTTGTAACGGGTATTATGTTTTTTATTTTATTTATGATCATATCATTGTTTAGTGCAGGAATGATTCGTAAAAATAAGATTATGAAGTTGTTTAGAGGATCAGCAGAGGCGAAACCGGAACCGAAAGCATCAATCATTTCTTCAATATTAGCAGTAGTATTGCTTAGTGCTGGCTATGTAGGAGCTCTTCTATCACATGGAGCAATGGTATTTATTATGATGATTCCTGTTACAACGGTAGTTATTATCGGGACGTATTTGTTGTACAAGCAGCTGAGTGTCTTTATTATTCGATTATGTAAAAAAAGTAAACGTTTCTATTGGACACAGACTAATATTATTACGTTATCAGATTTAGCGTATCGTATGAGAGATAACGCAAGAATGTTCTTTATTGTAACCATTATTTCTACTGTAGCATTTTCCGCAATAGGGACATTAGTAGGCTTCGCATCCATGACGAAAGGGATAATGGAGAGACCAATTGCGTTTCATTACCATTCTAAGCAAGGGAATAGTAACGAATCACAACATATACAAATGATTGACAAAGGATTAAAGAAACATAATATAGCAGCTTCAAAAACTAATATTTCGACAAAGAAAACGGAGGAACAGTCGTTAAGAAGCGCCACTTTTATAAAAGAATCAGACTATAAGGAATATGCAAAGTTAACGGGAGAACCATTTAATACTGTAGCAAATAAAGAGGTTGTATTTTTGTCAGCTGATATACCAGGGCCAGCGATGAAAGAAAGAAAAGAAATTACTTTACCTAATATGAATGAAAGTTTAAAGGTGAAAAAAGTTACTTCATCTTCATTGGGGAAAATATTAAGAGGAAATGTTTATGTAATCTCTAATGATCAATATGATTCATTACAAGATGGATTTATAGAGACAAAAGATTATATGTATAAAACTGAAAGAACGAAAGATGAGATTGAAATTGGTAAAGAGCTTACGCATCAAATTAAACCGTATCAAGAATATTCAACGTTTAGTGCGGAAGAGTACGAGCAAAACCAAAGTTTACAAATTGCAGGACCGATTTTATTTGTAGGTTTCTTTATTGGTATAGTATTTTTCGTTTGCGCAGGAAGTTTCCTTTACTTCCGTTTATTCTCCGATTTGGAGGATGATGTTCGCTTGTTCGAAATGATTCGAAAAGTTGGATTGACAAGCAGGGAATTATCGAAGGTAGTTACAATTCGATTGGCGCTTTTATTCTTCGTTCCAATTGGTGTTGCAACATTACATGGGGCAGTAGCCTTAACGGCGTTAGGGCAAATGTTTGAGTACTCATTGTTTAAAGAAAATACAGTTGTATTAAGTATTTTCATAGGTATTCAAGTTGTATACTTCTTACTTATAAGATCCCGTTATGTAAAACAATTGAAAGAGAGATTACGTATGCATTAAATGTGTTTTTTTAACTCGAGTACAAAATTTTCTAAAAAGAGGCAAGTATTGCCAAAAAGTGATAAAATGGAAAAAGCGAGGTGAAAAAAATTAATAGAGAGAAAGGGGGGAGAAATATGAAAGCAACAGGAGTTATTCGAAAAGTAGACGAATTAGGACGAATTGTTATCCCTAAAGAATTACGCGATGTATTGGGAATACAAATCAAATCACCGCTTGAAATTTTTGTAGAAGCAGATAAAATCATTTTACAAAAATATCAACCTTACAATGCTTGCCAAATCACAGGTGATGTTTCAGAGCAGAACATATCATTAGCAAATGGAAATATTACTGTTGGGATAGAGGGAGCGGAATATTTAGTAAAAGAAATAGAAAAGTTTTTAAACAAGAGTGAGGTTTAGTCTTAATTTATATTATTTTTCAAATTACATATCATTCTTTTAAAAGACTGTAAGAGGACCATTAATTGGTCCTTTTATTTTGGTTATTAGTTGAATGACCCAGGCTATTATTTCCTATAAATCATAGGGGAAATACAAAAGTAGTATAGAGTTAGTAAATGATGTTGAGAAATATTTGAAAAGAAGGAAAACAAAAAGAATAAAACGAATGTTACATTTACACGTATTCAAAAGTGGTCTGAAATGAAAATAATACATTTTCAGGAGGGATTACGATGAGTAGTACAGTGAATAAACAAAAAGGTATACAATTGATTCCATTTATCGTAAATAAAGTTGTAGAACAAGTAAATGAAATTCCACCAGGTGTACAACTGATTCACGCTCCGCAAGTATGGGAAAAGAGTGTGAAGGGGCAAGATGTAGTCGTTGCCGTATTAGATACAGGGTGTGATACTAATCATATAGATTTAAAAGATCGTATTATCGGCGGAAGAAATTTCACAAAAGATTATGAAGCTGATCCAAATGTGTATCTTGATAATAACGGACATGGTACTCATGTCGCGGGGACAATTGCAGCAACTGAAAATGGTGTCGGTGTATTAGGAGTTGCACCGCTTGCTAAAATGTTAGTATTAAAAGTTTTAGCGGGAGATGGTTCTGGAAGTTACGAGCAAATTATTGAGGCAATTCATTATGCTGTAAATTGGAGAGGGCCGAATCAAGAGAAAGTGAGAATTATTTCAATGTCACTTGGTGGTCCGCAAGATGTTCCAGAATTACATGAAGCAATTCAAAAGGCGGTAAAGCAGGATGTTCTCGTTGTATGTGCTGCTGGGAATAATGGAGATTGTAATGATAATACAGAGGAACTAGATTACCCAGGTGCTTACTCGGAAGTAATTGAAGTCGGCGCTGTCAATTTAGAACGGAAAATCACATGTTTTAGTAATTCAAATCAAGAAATTGATCTAGTAGCGCCAGGTGATGAAATATTATCTACGTATCCAGATGGGAAATATGCAGTGTTAAGTGGAACTTCCATGGCGACGCCGCATGTTGCTGGAGCGCTTGCCTTGCTCATTAAACAGTGTGAGAAAGAATACGGTCGAAAGTTATCAGAGCCGGAAATATATGCACAACTTATTAAAAGAACTGTACCTTTAGGGTATGAACGTACATCCGAAGGTAATGGATTATTAGATTTATTAAAAGAATAGCCATATTAAAAAAACATCTCATATGAATATGAGATGTTTTTTTAATATGGCTCTGTCGCATGTAATACAACTTGTAATAAACCTGGGAATCTAGCATTTAAATCTTCTTCACGAATTGAAATGAAACGTTGTGTTCCTTCAAGGCGCGTGTACATAACACCTGACTCACGTAAAACTTTGAAATGGTGAGATAAAGTTGATTTTGCAACAGGGATGTTTAAAGCACCACAAGATTGTTCATTTTTCTCTAGTAACATATTTACAATTTGTAAACGAATTTGATCGCTAAGTGCATATAAGACAGAAGAAAATTGAATTTCTTCTCGATTTGGATGATAGAGTGTACGCATATTTCACCTACTTGTATAAGTTAAGATATTTGCACTATAACATATAAAGTGGTATATTTCTATTGTTCTAATATATTCGAACAATAGAAATATAGGGGGAGAAAAAATGAAGTATACAAAATTGCAAAAGGCAGGATTAAATATTTCAAAGTTGGGTTTAGGTACAAATGCAGTAGGGGGACATAATTTATATGCTAATGTGAATGAAGAAGAAGGAAAGCGATTAGTAGAAGAAGCTATTCAGCAAGGGATTACATTTTTTGATACAGCAGATTCATATGGTTTCGGTAGATCAGAGGAATTAGTAGGAGAAGTATTAAAGGGAAAACGTCATGAGTTTATACTTGCTACAAAAGGTGGAATTCAACCGTTGTTAAATGGAGAAACTTATATTAACAATGAACCAAGTTATTTAAGGAATGCTGTGGAAAATAGCTTAAGAAGATTACAGACTGAATATATTGATTTATATTATTTACATTTTACAAATCCTGAAACAAGTTACATAGATTCAATCGGAGAGCTTACTCATTTAAAAGAAGAAGGGAAAATTCGTTCAATTGGAATATCGAACGTAAACATAGAACAATTAAAAGAGGCGAATCAACATGGTCATATAGATGTTGTACAATCACCGTACAATATGTTAGAACGTACAGCTGAGGAAGAACTGTTGCCGTATTGTATAGAAGCGGGTATTTCATTTATTCCATATGGGCCTCTTGCTTTTGGAATATTAGGCGGAAAATATACAGAAGATTTTAAATTAAATGAAGTCGATTGGCGTCAAAATGTAAATCTATTTGAAGAAAATACATATAAGAGTAATTTTAAGAAAGTGAATAAGTTAAAAGGGCTAGCTAAAGAAAATGATATTGAAGTGTCTCATTTAGCGTTAGCATGGTTATTAAATAAAGAAGGAATTGATACTGTTATACCTGGTGGAAAGCGGGCAGAGCAGGTAAGAGAAAGTGTGAAAGCGGTAGACGTTGCATTGAATGAAAGAGTCATGAAAGAAATCCAATCTATTTTAGAAGATTAGTTAAACAGAGGGAGAGTACCCTCTGTTTATATAAGGAGAAGGTCTAAATGAACAGAGTACTAGCTGTATTTTTTATGATAATGTTTATGATCGGTACAGATACTTTCTTAATTTCACCACTGTTGCCGACATTGCAACAGGTGTATCATGTTTCAACTGAGTTGTCAGGATGGATGGTGAGTTCGTATGCTTTAGGGTATGCTGGATTTGCGCTTATTGCTGGTCCTATATCAGATGGATTAAACAGAAAAAAAGTGATGGTACTAGGTATGAGTTTTTTTGCAATAAGTACGTTTTTGTGTGGAATTGCACCGAGTTTTTTATGGATGCTAACATTTAGATTTTTAGCAGGTGTAAGTGCAGCTTTTGTATCTCCACAAGTGTGGGCATCTATTCCGCTCCTTATAGAGAAGAAGCAAATTGTGAAAGCAATTGGGGTTGCAACAGCAGGGTTATCAATCTCTCAAATTTTAGGGCTGCCACTGGGAGCTTATTTAGCAACGATACATTATACAATCCCATTCTATTTCATTGGTATATTATCAGCACTACTTGTCATTCTTATTTATGTTGTATTACCAGAAATACAGTCGGTTCATATAGGTGGAAATAAAAAAGCGATTTTACAGCGTTATAAACAATTACTCACAGATTCAAAGGTTTCACTTTCTTATTTTGCATACTTTGTTTTTCAAACCGGAAATTTTGCTGCATTTTCATTTTTTGGTGTATGGCTTTCCATTCAATTTGGCTTACAAGTTCATGAAGTAGGTACAGCTATGCTCGTATTAGGGTTAGGAAATTTAACTGGTAATATTTTTGGTCCTAGAATCGTAAATAAAATTGGTTATAACCTTTCTTTCTATGGTGGAATTATATTTACAGCAGTGCTATATGTATTACTTCCACATGTAAAGAACATTGTATTGGTGGAGTTATCGTTCTTTGCTTTGTTTTTTTGGACAGGAATTTTGTTTGTATTAATGATGAGGCACTTACAAAACATATCTAGTGCAGCAAGAGGAACAGGAGCCGCGCTTGCAAATGCTTCTATGTATATTGGTCAAATGATTGGTGCGGCAATAGCAGGAATGTTATTTGCAGTATCTCACAATTTTATACTTATAGGTAGTTTTACTGCGTTACTATATATAGGAGCTTTATTTTTGTTTAGAAAAAGTGAAAAACTTACTGAAAATAGTGAAACAGGAATTGCATCATAAAGTTTTAGTAAATCAAAAAACAATTTTTTAGGATAAGTCTAGAAGGTGCTTTTTGATTGCATAGTTGCTGTATTTTTAATAATTCGTCGTTGAGCTGTATGATTGAAAAGGATTTGTAATAAAATTATGGGGAAATAAAAAATCCCTATATAGATAGGGATTTATATATCGGCATATAGCTCCTCGGAAAAGGATATACCTAGTTTAACATATAGGAGTACTTATAATTGTGAAATAGATGTGAAAGTAATGTGAAAAGTATTGTAATAAAAAGCACTGTTTTAGCTAATGTAGCTAAAACAGTGCTTTTCTCTTTGATTGAACAGTTGCAGCATTTTCATCATGTATGCCTGCATCTTTAATAATTCGTTGTTTTGCTTTATTTAATAGATGGTTTACTGCTTCACCAAAATAGTTAGCTTCGCTTTTTGTGCGGGCTTCTCGTAAACATTTATAGTTTTCTAGCAGTTCCTCTTTTTCGGAGTTTGTTAAGAAATCTTCTATTTTCTTTTTTGTCATACGAAACACCCTTTCTCCTGACAAACGACGCAATAGAAAATATTTATTTCTCATTATAACAATAATTTTAAAAGAAAGTATACACTAACGTCGCAATAATTTGTCAATTTCTTGAATCTTCTCATCAGCTTTCCCAATTTGCGTATTTTTAGCCTGTTCGCCACCAAGAGCTTGATGTAGTAAGAAAGTTTGGCCAGAAATAGCAGTTACAATGGATACTTTTATAATTTCTTTTATCGCGGTGACATCGAATAAAACGAGCCCAAGAAGTGCGGCTAGGCTACCAGTAAAAATATCAGTTAAAAATCCAAAATGAAAAAATGTTTTCAAACGGCGTGGAAGCAATAACTTACCTTGGTTATTGATTAGATGGGAAACGAAGCCGGTAATGCCACCAACGAGAACAGCGGTTAGCCATTGATACATTTCCATCGAATCCACTCCTTTTAGTGAATAAGATTCGATTATTTTATATTGATTCCTTTTAATATTTCATATAAGCATATTGAGAAAGTTTGTTTGGGTATATTTTGTATTCAATTTAATTATAACAGAAAATTTCGAAAGGTTTCAGTCTATTATATGAATCATTTTTACAATAATATGAATGCAGAAAGGGGTGCGTGATATGAAGATAGATTATCGAATAAGAAGTGTAGATGGTTATACAAAAAATATAGGGGAATTAGTAAGCATGCTGGAGCATACGAGGGCTGTAACATTAGGCGAAGTAAAAAATTTATCAGTTGAGCAATTAGATTTAATTATGCAGAGCAGCGGAAATTCAATTGGCGCCTTATTAAAGCATATAGCAGCTATTGAAAAAGTTCATCAGCTTATTTCATTTCAAAATCGTGACTTTACAAAAGAAGAATTAGAAATATGGGAAGATGCACTGTATTTAGGGGAAGCGGGTAGAGCGATCCGTGGTCATGAAATACAGTATTATGTACAACTTCTACAAAGTGTTCGAGAAGAATCTCTGAAGTATTTAAGTGAACAAAGTGATGAGTGGCTCATGTCAGAAAGAAAGTGGCCTAACGGTGTAATATATAACCAGCACTATCTTTGGTATCATGTGCTAGAAGATGAAATTAGTCACCGAGGACAAATTAGAATGCTCAAAAGAAAGTTGTTTGAAAATTACGTTAAATAATGTAGCTTTTTATAGGAGAATTCCATATAATGAGAGTAATTAAAAGAAGAACGGGGTGATGTATTATGGCGAAAATAACTTATATGAATAATAAACCAAATACAAAGGTGGATGGAAAGGGCGAGACTATATAAGTGAGCGCACGATCCTTCCGCTTAGCTTACACTAGGGAGGATATCAATTTGAATCAAAATATTTTAGAATCGTTCGGCTGGGATTCTTTTTTTGAGGAACAAGCTGTTGAGAACTTTGAAGTAGGACGAATTTTACTCGAGCATAAGCATATATATCGAATTATTTGTAATGATGGTGAGTATATGGCAGAACTGTCTGGGAAGTTCCGGCATGAAGCAGTTACGAAAGGCGATTATCCAGCAGTTGGTGATTGGGTGTATATAAAGAAAATAGAAGATGAAAAGAAAGCGATTATTCATCGTATTTTCCAGCGAAGAAGCTCTTTCTCAAGACAAGAGGCTGGAACAAGAACAGAAGAACAGATTATAGCAGCAAATGTAGATTATTTATTTTTAGTGAATGCACTTAATCATGATTTTAATGTTAGAAGGATGGAACGTTATTTATTATTAGCGTATGAAAGTGGCGCTATGCCAGTTATTGTTTTAACAAAGAGTAGTATATGTAATGATATAGAACAAAAAATTGTAGAAACGGAAGCTATAGCAATTGGTGTTCCTATTTTTGTTGTTGATAGTTTAGAGCATACAGGTATTGATTCGTTGAAACAATTCGTTTCTTCAGGGAAAACAATTGCTTTAGTTGGGTCATCAGGGGTAGGAAAGTCAACTTTGTTAAATGCGCTAATAGGAATTGAGGTAGCAAAAACGGGAGATATACGTGAGGAGGATAGTAGGGGAAGGCATACGACAACGCATCGAGAGTTATTTCAATTGCCAAGTGGCGCTCTCGTAATTGATACTCCCGGTATGAGGGAATTGCAACTTTGGGAAGGAAGCGAAGCGATTCAAACAACATTCTCTGATATTGAAGAACTTGCGACAACATGCCGTTTCCGTGATTGTAAGCATGAGAATGAACCAGGGTGCGCGGTGTATAGTGCAATTGAAAACGGACTTATTACGATAGATCGTTTGAAAAGCTATAAAAAATTACAAAGAGAACTGGCGTATTTTATAAGAAAACAAGATGCAATCCTTGCCAGAGCAGAGCGTGATAAGTGGAAAAAGCTTTCTAAACAACATAAAAAAATGTAAAAACCAAAGGGTGCCCCTTTGGTTTTTTCTATTTGTAAATTTTATAATAATATTATTCATATATATAGACAAAGGGAAATTAATTGTTTAAACTTTACAAAGTATTCATCATAATAGGTTATGAAAATAATAATTAGGGATTGGGAAATATTCATAATTAACTCAATTTAACTTTTAAATTTGAAAATTAGGAGGTTCATAATGGGTAAACTATTAAATTTGTTTCGTGATATGAAAGTAGCAAAAAAGCTATTAATTTCATTCTTTGTAATTTTAATTGCGGCTGTGTCTATTATCGGAGGCATGTCTTATCAAACAGCCAAAAAGAATTTTGAATCGCAAATTAAGAGTAGTGCCAACGACAATATAAAAATACTGGATAATTTAATCAATCAAATGATTGATGCAAAATTTAATGATGTGAATAATTTTGCACGGGTGATTCAGGGGAATATGTATCAAGGAGATAATCAGGATGAATTAAGAAAAATGTTATCTCAATATATAAATTTAAATAAAGATATTGAACAAGTATATGTTGCCGGAAATGATAAAAAATTTGTACAAGAACCAAATATACAAATGGCAGCAGACTATGATCCAACAGAGCGTTCTTGGTATAAAGATGCGGTTGCAAAACAAGGTGGTATTGTTGTTACTGAGCCATATAAGGCAAAAGGAAATGGACATATTGTCGTAACAATCGCAAAACAAACAGAAGATAAAAATGGAGTTGTTGCGCTAGATTTAAGTTTAGATAATTTATTAAAAACATCAAAGTTAATTAATATTGGTAAAAAAGGATATGCCTTCATTTTAGATGGAAAGCAAAAAATAATTGCTCATCCACAAGAAAAATCAGGGGAAAAAGCGGCTGATTCTTGGGCAAAGAAAATTTATGAAGATAATCACGGTGCTTTTTCATATTCTTATGGCGGTAGTGAAAAGAATATGGTATTTGCTACAAATGTAAAAACAGGTTGGAAAATTGGTGGGACGATGTACTCAAGTGAAGTAATTGAAGCTGCTCAACCTGTATTTTATAATATGTTAATTGTTATGCTTATCTCATTAGTAGTAGGCGGGGCACTTATTTATTTTGTAACACTTTCAATTACGAAGCCTTTAAAGAGATTAGTTGTTACCTCTAAAGAAATAAGCGAAGGGGATTTAACGCAAACAATTGAAATTCATTCTAATGATGAAATCGGCCAACTTGCTAAAGGCTTTAATGAGATGACGAATTCGTTACGGACGTTAATTGGAAGAATTAACGATTCAGCTGGGCATGTTGCAGCGGCATCAGAAGAGCTAACTGCAAGTGTAAGGCAAGCGAGTGAAGCGACTGAGCAAATCACAATCGCAATGGATGAAATATCAAGTGGGGCAACGACGCAAACAACAAGCGTAGAAAATGGCGCTATGTTACTGTTTGATGTAACGGAAGGAATTCAACATGTAGCAAATAGTTCATCATCTATTAATACGGCTTCTGCACATACTCGTGAAAAAGCAGAAGATGGTGGGAAACTAGTAGGAAGAACAGTAAACCAGATGCAGTCTATTGCAGAATCGGTTTCACAATCAGATGCAGTTATACAATTACTAAATAATAAATCAAAACAAATTGGTGATATTTTAGAAGTAATTCAAAATATTGCAGATCAAACAAACCTTCTAGCTCTAAATGCGGCGATTGAAGCCGCAAGAGCCGGTGAGCATGGAAGAGGTTTCGCAATTGTTGCAGATGAAGTGCGTAAATTGGCAGAGCAGTCTAGCGTATCTTCTAGTGAAATTAGTAAATTAATATGTGAAATACAAGATGATATGGGTAAGACAGTCAAATCTATGAATCATGTAAATGAGGAAGTTCAATCTGGACTTGTTATCGCAAATGAAACGAAGCAAAACTTTGCTGAAATCTTACAATCTACAAATGAAATAGCTAATCAAATTAAGACGATGGTTGAAACGGCTAATGGAATGTCAAAAGGGGCAAATGAAGTATCTATTTCGGTAGGACAAATTGCAATGACAGCACAAAATAATGCGACAAGCACACAAAATGTTGCGGCTTCAGCTGAAGAACAGCTAGCTTCGATGGAGGAAATTGGATCTGCAGCAGGCACGTTATCTCAAATGGCTGAAGAGTTGCAAGGACTAATTGAGAGATTTAAAGTTTAATAGAGAACAGACTATCCCCTAGTAGCATTATGCCAATAGAGGGTAGTCTGTTTTATTGTGTAAAATCAAATGGAGATGTAAACTTCCTTTATGACGTTTAAAATGGTATTTTGCATAATGTTTGTCGAAAAATAGAGGTATTTGTTAGCTTTGTGTATAATTATTAACGTATAGAATACAAATAAAAGGAGAGTATTATGGGAGTGTATTGGGGGACAAAAAGACATTCTTGGCTTAGTTACGTCTCATTTTGGCTAAGTATTTCATTTTTTATTGTTTTTCTAATTGAAGTGTTTATATTAAAAACACTTTCGAATAGCTCGGTGCAAATTGTTAAATATTTTTATTTTATATTTGTACCAGTAAATATTTTTCTTAGTTTAAAGTTACTATTTAAGAAGAATGAAAAGAAAGCGTTACCTATTTTTAGTTTCATTGTCTCATTATTATTTGCAATTTTAATAATCGTATTAGTTTTAGCAGCTATAGGGAAGGTCTTTTGAGGGGAGTGGTATAAGTCACTCTCCTTTTTTATTTGTGGTAGTCTTACTATATGTAAAAGTGTGAATGCTGTGAGCTAATAAAAGCAGAGAGTAGACAATATTTGCATGGATTAAAGTCTGTCGTTATTTGAACTTGTAAGAGTGTATGGAGTAATGAGGTAATATACATAATAATGGAGATAGAATTAGTTATTTTATAAGTATGTATGAAGCAAATGAATACGGTAAGAACGTTGATATATGGTACAATAGCTATGGATAGTGATAGAGATAAAGGGTATATAAAATACTCATCGTTTTTTAGTAAGAGAGGGGTTATCTTATGCTATACGAGGATTTGGAGACATTATTTCAAACAGCTCCGAAAGAAGATAGAGGCGGATGGAAATATATAATCCAAGAACAAAATAATACATTTAAAATTGTTGATGAAATACTGAAAAATCAAATGAGTGTCGAATTATATTTTAATGAATACGATGAGGTGAAAATCACTTTATATAAAGATGGAATTCCCATTACGACTATGCAAAGAATTGCGATTTCAAAAGTTGAATTAGACGAAGATGAAGAAGGTATTCACTTTGTTTTAGAGCGCATGCCTAGTCGAATGATTCGGTTGCAGTTAAAGCCATATTTAGCATTAGAAATGGGACCGTATTGGGAAGTATGTGATGATTGTGAATGAGCATAAAAAAGCATCCAATAACATGGATGCTTTTTTATGTTTTTTGAAGTTGTTTAAACGCAATGATTGGCAGTATAACAATACTTACCCATCCGATGATAGGATATAGAATGTGAAGTAAGTCACTGTAACCGATGTAGCTAAAGCAATAACTAATTAGTAAAATGAAGAAAATAATATTGTTATTTTTCCACCCAGTAATAGATTGCATCTGTTTTGTCATTCCGAACACATTACCAACTAAAGTTGTGAAAATTTCACCGAAAATAATGAGAACGAAAAAGAAGTGAAAAGTTGCATTAAATCTTCTTATGACTTCAGCCATTGGGATGTTATATTGGTAAAATTGATCGACTGATAAGATTGCTAAATGGCTGCATAATAAAATTAAAGAAAGTCCAGCACCACCTAAAATCCCACCCCAAAAAATAGCTTTTCGATCCTTTACTTCACTGGCTAATGGGACGAGAACACTTTGGGCGAGAGAAAGATTTAAGGCGACATATGTAATAGGGCTAGTAATCCATTTCATATTCCAGCTCTCTGCAGGAATAGTGTTGTTAATAGGAGTTGTACCGTGAAAAAAGGTTGTAATAGCAAGTCCGATAATAAAAATCATCATAATAGGTACGACAAGTGTATTTACTTCAAAAACACCTTGTAATCCGCGGCTACTTATAATGAGACAAGCGATAACTGTAATAAGAATACCGAGTTGTCTTGGTAAGCGAAGTTGCTCTTCAAATACTGCACCAGCCCCTGATAACATAACGCTCGTTACGCCGAATAAAACGAGTAATAATAATGTGTTTACAACATTCCCAAATACATCCCCAAATAAATATTTGTTAAATTCTTGCGCTGAAAATGCCCCGATTTGTGATGAAAGTAACATCATCTTTGTGCCAAGCCAAATAAAAAAAAATCCACTTACACATATGCCAATTGTCCCGTATAATCCATTCACTGTGAAAAATTCAACAATTTCTCGTCCAGTAGCAAATCCAGCTCCAACGACAGTTCCGATATAAGTAGCGGCTACTTTCTTTGCTACTTGCCATTGTTGATTGTCCATGTTATCCCTCTTTCTACTATGATGAGCTTGATGTACTATTATGCATATGTATGAGCTTGGACAATTAGACGTATGAAGTGTTTGAAAAAATACATGAATTTAATGATATTAGGGAAGCATTAAAGGTGTTAAAACTTTGTTACATATAAGCCAATTGTTCGAAAGGAAAGGGAATGTATGGTAAAATGTAATTAGGTTATTAAAAGATAAACATTACAAAATGATAAGAGGAGTGATTGTATGAGTACGAAAACAAATGTTGTTGAAGTATTAAACAAGCAGGTAGCAAACTGGAATGTGTTATATGTGAAACTACATAATTATCACTGGTATGTGACAGGGCCACACTTCTTTACATTACATGAGAAATTTGAAGAGTTTTATAATGAGGCTGGAACGTATATTGATGAGTTAGCAGAACGTATTTTAGCTTTAGAAGGTAAACCATTAGCGACAATGAAAGAATATCTCGCAACATCTAGTGTCAGCGAAGGGGCAAGCAAAGAATCTGCAGAAGAAATGGTGCAAACATTAGTGAATGATTATTCTGCACTTATTCAAGAATTAAAAGAAGGTATGGAAGTTGCAGGTGAAGCTGGCGATGAAACATCAGCTGACATGCTGTTAGCAATTCATACAACATTAGAACAGCATGTATGGATGCTAAGTGCATTCTTAAAATAACGATAAATATAATAGAAACCCATTGAAAAATTATTTCAATGGGTTTTTTTATGATTTTTCAGTTTTCTTTTATGCTATAATATAGTAAAAAGGAGGCGATGCGATGTTTCGCTTTTTCAGAACTGGAAAAGAAGAGCGGGAAATTACGAAAGATGAATTAGAACAAGCGATGGCTCAGTTTTTAGAAACGAATGCTAATATCGTTTATACAGTATTAGTAAATGAAGATTATACAGTAAATTATGATTTGTTAAAACCGTATTTACCTGCATTTCCAACAAATGATTTTCTCATAACGAAGGAAACGCTTGAGGTATTTGAACATACAGCAGAAAATTTAAGCCTAGTGAAAGAAATTGATGTCGTACAAAAAGCAGTAGACCAATACGTAACAGAAAAAGAAATGTTCCCAATTGTTGAAGGTAGCGAAGATCGCCTCATATGCGGAATGAAGCTAGGACCTTACTTAAATCGTAGCTTAAAAAGAGACTTATATATTTCAGAAAAACATTATTTAGTTTCAAGTAAACCAGATAGAAAAAAACAAAAGAGCGGGTAGATGTAATGAAAACAACAATACATATATTGTTGTCTTTTTTTGTTTGTTAAAATATTGATTTTTCAGTCTATTATTATTTATACTAAATGTATTGGACAGGGAAGAGTAACTATTAAGCATCATTTTGAGAATAAGGTATTGTTAGCGTGGGTTATACAAAGTGGTATAAAGATTCGCAAAAAATATTATAAAAGGTTTCGGGGGAATTGGTACATGAAAAATAGCATGACTTACATTCAATTATTAAATGAAACGTTACGTTGTTATGCAAATAAAGGAAGTTTTGAAGCGTACAATTATATAATGGAAAACGCTACAGGTGTAATAGGGAATGAGGCGCAAATATATAATTTTAAGTATGCACTCGCAAGTGCATCGGGACTTGAAAAAGAAGCATTACATTTAATGAGAGAGGCCATTATAGAAAAGGGATTCTGGTATGGAAATGAGTATTTAATTTCCGACGAAGATTTAAAATCACTACATAAATTTGAAGAATTTCATACAATGGTGCAATTATGTAAAGAAAGAGAAGAATTAGCACATAAAAAGGAAAGACCAGATGTGAAATATATATACAGCAAGAAAGAGGGAAATCTACTACTTACATTGCACGGTGACCAAGAAAATATACAAATAGTAGAACCATATTGGAAATCTGTGTTGACACAAGATTATATGTTAGCTTTACCACAGTCTTCACAAATTGAGTTTTCAGATGGATTTGTTTGGGATGATATAGAGAGAGGAAAAGAGGAATTAAAAGAGCATTACAATAAGTTTATAGAAAATCATACAGTAGAAAGTGTAATCATTGGTGGTTTTTCTGCAGGGGCGAGAGTAGCTTTATATACGATTTTACAACAAGATATAAATGTAGATGGTTTTGTTTTTATGGCACCATGGCTTCCCGAGATTGAAGAATGGGATGAGTTGTTAAGAGTGCTGCAGGATAAACATATAAAAGGATATATAGTATGCGGGGATCAAGATGAAGATTGTTTCGAATCCACGCAGCAATTTGTACAACTATTAAGAGAGAAGAATATAGAACATAAGTATAAAGTTGTGCCTGACTTAGATCATGATTATCCTATTAACTTTGAAGAGCTATTAAAAGAAGCTATTGAATATATAGGAAATGAAAACAATAAGTAGTAAGAAAAAGAGATGCATCACATGTGATGCATCTCTTTTTAGAATTATAAATTAAAAGCATTTGCTAATAAGCGATAAGACTTTAATTTATGTTCAAATTGATGAGTAATCGTGACAATCATAAATTCGTCAGTATTGTATGCTTTGCTTAAGTTTATTATTTTTTCTTTTACAGAAGACGGATCACCAACAATCATACGTTGACGATTTTCTTTTATACGGAATAAATCATAAGCGCTGTATGAATAATTTTGAGCAGTTTCAATAGAAGGTGTACCAGTAGTTCGTTTTCCTTGCTCTAATAATAAGATTGATAAATCTAAACTAGAAGCAATTTTTTCCGCTTCTTCATTTGTTTCTCCGCATATAACAAAGATGGCAACGATTGAATTAGGCTTATCTCCTAAAAATGAAGGCTGATATTGTTCTTGGTAAGCCCTCATAACTTCAGGGCCTCCGAAGCCGTTAATAAATTGTGCAAATGCGAAAGAAGCTCCGTTGTTTGCAGCAATTTTAGCGCTCTCTCCGCTAGAACCGAGCATCCACATTTCAGGAGACGTTGGGATAACTGGAGTGGCTTTTAAGTTTGCATAGTGATGGTTTTCTGGTACTTGATCATGTAAGTACATTGCAACGTCTGCAATTTGTTCTGGATATTGATCAAGTGAGACCATTTTCCCTTCTTGAAGTGCGCGAGTTGCTATTGGCATACCACCAGGAGCTCTACCAACACCGAGATCGATGCGGTTCGGATACAATGCTTCTAGAACACGGAAATTCTCAGCAACTTTATATGGGCTATAATGCGGTAACATAACACCACCTGAACCGACTCTAATACGGTCCGTTTTTGCGGCAATATGAGAAATAAGTATTTCTGGACTTGAACCAGCTAAGCTTACGGAATTATGATGTTCGGATACCCAAAAACGTGTGAATCCGAGTTTTTCAACTTCTTGTGCAAGCGTAACTGTATGTGAAAAAGCTTGGGCTGCTGTGCTACCATCTGAAATAGGTGATTGGTCTAATACACTTAACTTGATCATAGAATATACCTCTCAATCTTAATGTACATCCTATTATATATTTACTTATGAAAAATGCGTAGTGAAATGCTCAAAATGAAAAGCGGATAATCTTATTTCCGCTTTTAACGAGAAAATCCGCGTTCATAATGATTCATTTCGACTAGATTTAAAATATATTCATAGTTGTCAATTTCACGTTTTAGTTGTTCACGTTCTTTTTCAGATAGTGTCATATTGCTAAGTTTTTTACATAAGTTTTGTTTCTTTAATTCTAAATGTTTTTTTGTAGCATCATAGTCATAGGTATGTTTCATTTTTAACCACTCCTTCTTTGTAGTTGCTATATTATACGAAGTATAAAGAAAAGTGAGATCTGTCTCTTATGTACTTTTAGTGAATATTCAAATTGCAATGGTGTTATGTTTATGGGGATGTATGAATAAAATGCACTAAACCACTAACGTCCATTTGATGAAGTAAGGGGTGGAATTGTGCAGAAAGATATAATGTATAACACTGAAATGGATGAAGCGTTAAAAGTTATAGATAAAGGATTGAATAAGACGACAAGCCCAAAACAGATTATTGTAGTGGGAGCTGGTATGGCTGGGTTAGTTTCAGCCTCTTTATTAAAGGCTGCAGGACATGATGTGAAAATTTTTGAAGCAAATAACCGGGTAGGTGGCCGTATAGAAACGGTTAGAATGGAAGATACCGGATTATATTTAGATGTTGGAGCAATGAGGATTCCATATTCGCATACATTAACGATGACATATATAAGAAAATTTGGGCTACAGGTGAGACCTTTTATTAATAGGAATGAGACGGATATTATATACGTAAATGGACGGAAAACGACGTTAAAACAATATGAAAAAGATCCAAGTATTCTAAGATATCCTGTGGAAATGAATGAAGTTGGAAAAACGTCAGAGGAATTATTATTGTTAGCGGTACAGCCCATTATAAATTTTATAAAAAAGAACCCAGAAAAAAATTGGGACGTTGTAGTAAAGGATTTTGGAAGATACTCTACTGGGCAATTTTTAAAGTATCATCCTTATCAGTATAATACTTACTTTTCGCCAGTAACAATTGAGATGATTGGTGTTCTATTAGATTTAGAAGGTTTTTTGGAACGATCGTTTGTAGAGACTTTACGCTTTCTATACATTATGCAAGAGGAGAGCGGATTTTGTGAAATTGTGGGCGGGAACGATAGATTGCCAAAGTCATTTTTACCGCAATTAGAAGAGAATATTATATATAATCAAAAATTAATGAAGCTACATCAACACGATAATGGTGTGACAGCTTTCTATCGGAACGAGGAAACTTTTGAATATAGTAGTATTACAGGAGATTTAGTTATTGTTACCATTCCGTTTTCGACAATGCGTTTTGTAGAAGTAGATCCGTTTGATTCTATATCTCATGAAAAATGGAAAGCAATTCGTGAATTACATTATATGCCTGCGACGAAAATAGGAATTCAATTTAAAAGCCGATTTTGGGAAGAACAAGGACAATTAGGCGGCAGAATTATAACAGATTTGCCAATTCGTTATGCCTATTATCCAAGTTATGGAATTGGGCAGAAAGGACCGGCTATGATGTTAGGTAGCTATACATGGTCTTATGACGCGTTGTTATGGGATGGTTTATCAAAAGGTGATCGTATTTATTACGCATTACACAACTTAGCAACAATATTAGGTGGTCAAGTGTATGATGAGTTCATATCTGGAATATCAAAAAGCTGGACATTGGATCCGTATGCGCTTGGAGGATTTGCACTTTTTCAAGCAGGTCAAGAATCTGAGTTGCAACCAGCGATTGTCAAACCAGAGGGGAGAATATTCTTCGCTGGAGATCATACAACGCTATATCACGGATGGATTCAAGGTGCGATTGAATCTGGAATTCGTGTAGCGGTGGAAGTGAATGAGTAAAAGGTTTTCAATTCAGAAAATTCTTTACTATATAACTTGAGATGGATATTATTATATATAAAAGAAATATAGGGAGTGTTTACAGTGAATCCGTTATTATTCGATTTTCCTTCTGAATTTTATACTGACAGGCTTTTTATTCGAATGCCGAAACCAGGAGATGGTAAAGTTGTATATGATGCAATTCAGGCTTCAATAGAAGAACTAAAACCTTGGATGGTGTTTGCACAAAAAGAGCAAACAGAGCAAGAAGTAGAAGAAAGTATTAGAAAATCACATATTCAATTTTTGCAACGTGAGGATTTAAGATTACTAGTATTTTCGAAAGAAACAGGTGAATTTATTGCTTCAGCCGGATTACATCGTATTAATTGGGATATACCTCAATTTGAAATCGGATATTGGATTGATACAAGGTTTAGCGGAAAAGGCTATATGGTAGAGGCTGCGAAAGGTATAACGGATTACGCTTTTTCTGAATTGAAAGCAAACCGTGTAGAAATTCGTTGTGATTCTTTAAATAAGAAGAGTAGAGCGATACCTGAGAAATTAGGTTTTAAGTTAGAAGGTACGTTAGAAAGTGCGAGTGTTGCGGTAGATGGAAACGGATTAAGGGATATGTGTGTATTTGCCATGACTAGAAATACATATGAAAAAGAAGAGCTGTAAGAAAATAGCTCTTCTTTTTATGCATTATGGTACAGGATGTCCATTAGAGCTTTCGAAAATTGTAAACCATTGTTGACGGTCTAAGTTAACTTTTGTAGCAAGAGCGGCAGTTTTTACGCGATCTAATTTACCAGAGCCAACGATTGGCATCATATTAGCTGGATGAGCAAGTAACCAAGCATACATAACCGTATCGATATTAGAAACACCTAGCTCAGTAGCAACTTTTTGCACAGTTTCGCGTACACGTACAGCACGTTCTGATTGACCAGTAAAGATCTCACCACCAGCAAGAGGTGACCAAATCATTGGATTGATTCGTTTTTCTTGGCATAAGTCAATTGTTCCTTTTTCAAAATGCTCAAGCTGCAATGCAGAAACTTCAATTTGGTTCGTAATAAGTGGAAAATCTAAGTACGAATTTAACATATTAAATTGTGAAGGTAAGAAGTTAGATACACCGAAGTGACGAACTTTTCCTTCTTGTTTTAATTGTGAAAAGGCTTTTGCCACTTCATTTGGATCCATAAAAGGATCGGGACGATGAATAAGTAATACGTCAATATAATCTGTATGTAAATTTTTAAGTGATGCTTCTACACTTTGTATAATATGCTCTGTACTAGTATTGTAGTGAGCAACATATCGTTCTGGAAATTTCGGTGATGGGGGAGCGATTCCACACTTTGTAATAATTTGCATGTTTTCTCGTAAGGAAGGCTTTAATTGTAAAGCTTCGCCAAATAACCCTTCACACGTATATGCGCCGTAAATATCAGCGTGATCAAAAGTAGTAATTCCCATATCCATACAATCTTCAATGAAAGAAAGTAATTCTTGTTTTGTCATATTCCATTCTGCTAAACGCCAAAATCCTTGAATAATACGAGAAAATTCTAGCGTTTCAGCCATTTGAACTCGCTCCATTATAAGTACCCCCTTGATGAATAATAATGTTTTGAAAAGGCTTTCTTACTACATATTATTATATAGTTAATTAGGTGTACAGACAATAAATATGTTTTGCTATAAAAACGATTTTTTCTATCATGCCTTTCGAGAGGACTCCCATCTCTAAACGTAAATGAAGGTGGTGAGGTGAATCGAAAGAAATATTTTATTTTTGAGAAAAAATGGAAACATATGTTCTTTTTTGCTATAATATCCTTAACAAGAAGGTGAATAAAATGGCAAAAGAAAATCCATCAAACTATAAAACTCTTCAAATCTGGATAAAAAAAGGGCATCGTATGTATTCTTATTTTCAAGAATGTTGTCATAACGCTAAGAATATGTACAACACCACAAACTTTTATATACGCCAGGTGTACACTGGATTAACACAAGAAAAAGAGTTGCAGCCTTTGCAAAAAGAAGTTCTGGATAATATTCATAAAAATATTGGGAAGATGAATGACACACAACGTCTTGCCTATCGGAAGAAATTGGAGAAAGAGAAAGTAAAGCCTAAAGAAGAACAGAAAGAGATTACATGTAATTTGTTTTCAGAACCTAATTTTGAAAAACCTTATGTAGATTACAACTTTCTAGATGCACTATTTAAGGCTATGATTCAAAATGATTATCGAGCTTTGCCTACGCAATGTAGCCAGTCCATCATGAAAGGTTTGTTCCAAAATTGGAAATCTTTTTTTGCTAGTTTAAAAGACTATAAAAAGAATCCAAACAAATATGATGGAATGCCTAGGATTCCAAAGTATATTCGTTCTTCTGAAAAAGAGATTCTGTATACAAACCAAGATTGCATCATTAAAAACGGTAGATTTTTAAAGTTTCCAAAGACGAAATTGCAATTAAATATTGGGAAACTAGGTTTCACTGAAGGTAAACTGAAACAAGTTCGTGTGATTCCAAAATACAATGAATATGTAGTGGAATTGGTAATTGATGTTCCTTCTGAACAACAAATGATTGAAGAGAATGCTCGTTATATGAGTATTGATTTAGGGATTGATAACCTTGCAACCATCGTAACAAACACAGGTATGAAACCTGTCCTTGTTAAGGGCAAACATGTCAAAAGCATAAATCAATATTACAACAAAATGAAGAGTCATTTTACAAGCATTCTTAGAAATGGAAAACAAACGAATGAAGGACCTTTTACTTCTAAAAGGATAGAAAAACTTCATCAAAAACGTTACTTGAAAATAAAAGACGTCTTCCATAAAGTTAGTCACCACATCGTAAAACTAGCTCAAGAAGAAGAAGTTTGTAAAATCGTTATTGGTCAAAACAAAAGTTGGAAACAAGAAACGAATATGGGAAAAAGAAATAACCAATCGTTTTGTCATATCCCACATAATTTACTGATTCAAATGATTACATACAAAGCAAATGCTGTAGGCATTCAAGTTGTTGTAACTGAAGAATCATATACATCGAAAGCAAGTTTTCTGGATAACGACTTCATTCCAACGTATGGAGAAAATGACCAAAATACAACTTTTTCAGGAAAACGAATAAAGCGCGGTATATATCGTTCAGCAAATAAAACTTTAATTAATGCAGATGTAAATGCTGCGGCTAACATTTTACGAAAAGTAATTCCAAATGCATGGACAAATGGGATAGAGGGGTTAGGCGTGAAACAGCTCGCTAATGTGTTAACTCCCCTGACGTTAATCGTCCGTTAGGTCGAAACGTTAGAAACCCCCACTTCAAACTTTGTTAAGTGGGGGAGTGTTCATATGTTATAATGTAGAAACATATAGCTATAAGGAGATGTACGAAATGATTCCAGTAACAATATTAACTGGTTTTCTTGGATCGGGGAAAACGACATTATTAAATCGTATTTTATCAGAAAATCACGGTAAGAAATTAGCGGTGATTGTAAATGAAATAGGGAAAATTGGCATTGATAATCAGTTGATTATGAATGTGGAAGAAGAAATTATGGAAATGACAAATGGCTGTTTATGCTGTACTGTACGTGAAGACTTACTTGTTGCTTTAAAACAGTTATTGGACGTAAAAGCAGAAGGGAAAATGGATTTTGATGGTTTAGTAATTGAAACGACTGGCCTTGCAAATCCAGGCCCGATTATTCAAACATTCTTTTTAGATCCAGTCATCCAATCTGCTTACCAAATTAACGGTGTTGTAACGGTGGTAGATAGTTATCATATACATAAACATTTTGAAAAAGGATTAGAAGCAAAAGAGCAAATTGCGTTTGCTGATGTTGTTTTAGTAAATAAATTAGATTTAATTGAAGAGAATGAGAAAGAAAATCTCTTGCATGAAATTCAAGGAATTAACCCGACTGCAAAGTTAATTGAGGCGACTAACTGTGAGGTAGATATACCATCTTTATTACAAATCCAAACGTTTAAAACGAGAGATACGTTGCAAATTTACCCTCATAAAGAACATAACCACTTAGAAGGTGTGAAATCATTTGTATTACGTGAAGAACGTCCGCTGGATTTACAAAAGCTTAATGAGTGGATGTCAGCTGTCGTGCAAGAGCTAGGGGAATATTTATATCGTTACAAAGGAATTTTATCGATAGACGGAGTAGATAAACGTATCGTTTTCCAAGGTGTACATACGTTATTTGCTGCTTCGTACGATAGAGAGTGGCAAGAGGGCGAAGAGCGAGTAAGTGAAGTAGTTTTTATCGGAAGAGATATTAATAAAGAGTGGTTCCAAGAACATTTCGAGGAGTGTGTGAAATAAGTCTGCGTAAATTGTAGGCTTATTTTTTATGAGCATTCTATTAGATTGCAAAACAGAATTAAATAAGGGAAAGAAACTAAAAATTGATGACTGTATAATAAAAAGCCTGTTTTCACAGGCTTGTATTTTCGTCTATTAGTAACTCCATTACAACACCTACAACTGGACCTTCATCATCAATATCCCCATTTAAGCGGAAACCAAATGATTCATACAGTCCCATTGCAAGTTTGTTGTCTGGATGTAAACTTAAGTAAATTATTTTACATTCAAATTTTTCTTGTAAGAATTGAATAAGTAAGCGAAGGAAACGTTTTGCGTATCCTTTTCCTTGATATTGTTGGTCAATCATAAAGCGATCGAGCCATACACTTTTATGTTTTACTGAATACCATCCATACATTGCGTATCCTACAAGTGTTTCGCCATCATATAAACCTACTGACGTTCCGTTTCCTTCATATAATGATTCTGCTAAAGAAAACGCGTTACTTTCAATAAATTGTTGCTGATCTTTTGCGACGTCTAAAGCAACTACTGAACGCCAATTTTTTGCTGTTACTTCACAAATGTGAAGATTCATAATTCCAACTCACCTTCTAAATTAATATAGCTTTCAAGCTAATATGGATAATTTTACTTGTTATTTTGGTCAAGTCAAGGATAAATACATAAAAAGGCAGCTGAATAACAGATTCAGCTGCCTAGAAAATATAATGGATTAGTTTGTTGCTTCTTTCAATGTATTTACGTTTTCTTCCATTAAAGTGAAGTAATCTTTATTATTTTTTGCATCATCTTCAGAAATAGTAGCTAAGTGATTTAAGCGTAAAACTTTTGTACCAGTTTCTTTTTGAATTACGGATGCTACTTTTGGAGTAGAGAACGTTTCGAATAAAATATATTTTAGATTATGTTCTTTTACTGTTTTTGTAATGTCAGCAAGCTGCTTTTGAGATGGTTCATCAGAAGCTGAAATTCCAGCGATAGGAATTTGTTTTAGGCCGTATCGTTGTTCCCAGTAACCATAGGCAGCATGAGAAACTAAAATTTCTTTCGTTTTTGCGTTCGCTACAGCTGCCTTAAATCCATCGTCTAAATCAGTAAATTTAGTTTGAAGTGCTGCAAAGTTTTTTTCGAATTCTTTTTTATGTTCAGGTTGTAATTCTACAAGTGCATTTTTAATTTTTTCTGCTTGTTTCATTGCTAGAGTAGGATCTAACCAAACATGTGGGTCTTTATCGTGATGATGTTCATCTTCTTTATGGCCATCTCCATGATCATGATGCTCTTCTTCAGTAGAAGCACGAAGCTCAATACCTTTAGATGCATTTACAATTTTAACATTTTCTTTTTGTAATGTTTTTTCCATTTTTTCAGCAAATGGTTCTAATTCAGCGCCGTTATAAACAAATAAATCGGCTTTTGCAACTTGTACTGTTTGTTTTTGACTTGGTTCAAATGTATGTGAATCTGCACCAGGTGGGTAAATTGCTTCAACATTTACATAGTCGCCACCAATTTTCTTTGCGAAATCAGCAAGTGGGAAAATCGTTGTATAAACTGTTAGCTTTCCATCTTTCTTGGCATTACTTTCTTTTTTATTTGAGCAGCCAGCGAAAATTAAGGTAAAAATAAGTAAGAATGAAAATATAGTCAATCTTTTAGGCATGAAGTTCTCCTCTTTTCTTTTTTACGGATATATTTTCCCCAATTATAGAAGAAAAATATCATTTTAATACAAAACGGAATAATTACGTTTTAGTTTGCGAACTTAGTATAATACATCTTTAATAAAGTTGCAATAAATAATAATCATTCCGATTTGTTTTTGTTATAAAGTTGTCAAATATAGGTGTATTATTTTTGCAAATGCATGCATATGTGACAACGCTGTTTTCATATATTGAAAAGGAGGTAAAGAGGGGGATGAGCGCTTGGGTTACTTAATGGAAGCTATTTTATTAATATTAGCGGTAGTATTGCCATTATCTTTCGTATTAATTTTTTTAAGAAGATTAATAAGTAATTTAGGGGACGCTACACACATCCATCAACTTAAGGTATATTTTTAAACAAAATGCGGTCTTTCCATATAGTTTTTTATTATCTTTTGTAGATTTTATAAAAGCGGGCATATCAAATAAACCCTGA
>NZ_JAKUFX010000082.1:0-26651 GCF_022663635.1 Bacillus cereus group sp. BfR-BA-01356
ATATCTAGCTTAATATACATACTAACCACCTCAGAGTCAGTATGGAGAATCCAATTGAAAATGTACATATTTATTCAAGCGTTAATGTACATATTTAAGTTAGCATTTATAGTTAAGAAAAGCATGAATTCAAGGCCATTAACTTATTCAATTTGTATTTTCAAATATAAGGAAAAGCCAAGTTTTATTAATAATGATTTACTACACGAAACGAAATTTGCTTATTTATTAATTGTGGAATACTCAAATTATGTTGTAATAAATAAAAAAGGAATATCTGGATTAGAAAAATTGCTGAAAGATTATATTGAAAGCTTAGAATATACTGCAATATCTAAAACATTTTTGTCGGATAGAACAAATTTTGAAAAGATGTCTTTACATAATATGGATATTTCAGATAATGTAGTAAGAAGAAAGAGCATGGAGGCAATTAACTTAAAGGAATCAATTTCTGTTTTTGGTGTAAGTCAATATATTGTAAATCAAGTGCGACTCTCGAATGGAGAGGAAAAGTTTTCTTTATCATTTAATACTTCTAAAATCAATCAACTTGGTAAGAAGGTCGATTTAAATTTTTACTTAAATTGGGTAATTGGGATATGTAATAAAATAGATTCTTTTGTTGATAGTGAAACCTTTATGGATAACTTTTCTACACCACTTTCGTTTGAGGATTATATAGATGAAATTACTCCAAGTGGTTTATTATTTTTGACAAGTGAATTAGTAAATCAAATAGAAGAGAAAAAGATAGATAGCGTAAGGTATATAGATAGAGAGATTAAATTATTAACTTATGTAAAGAGATTTCAAAGGACATTAGAGATTGAACAAAAAATAATAAGTGGGAAATCCTATTTCATGATCCCGAATAGGTTCGATGACTCATTAAGGCTAAAAATAAATAAAAATTCAATTAGTATCCATTCTAGAATATTAAAAGATGTAATTTTAACATTTGATAATGGGGAAGAAATGAACTTGCTGGCTTTTATCAATCGATATCATACTTTTATGGTATCATTTAATCAAGTTGAAATTATGTATTGGAATAAAAAGTTATTTAAAGATAGTAAACTTTTGAATAATATTAATCATTTTCTAAAGATATTTAAGAAATATAAAAGGTTAGAACATATAGATAGCGAAAAGGGAAAATGCCCAACGAGGACAAAAGAGTTTAGTAACAACTCATTATTTAATTTTGTTGAGAAACAATTAACTATAGGTTCAGATTATGTCATATGTGATGATTTGGGAAATGAGTGGGCAGACTATATTTCTATTAAATCTCATGAAAATATCTCTTTTTTTCATGCTAAACATGGCAAGAAAGGATTAAGTGCTTCCAATTTTCATGAAGTAATTTCTCAAGCGCAAAAAAATTTAGGTAATATTTTTGCAAATGATGCGGAATTAGATAGAAAAAAAGAAAAATGGAACAAGATATACTCTCTTAAAGATTATCCAAACTCTCAAATTAGAAGGTTGCGAAAAGGAACTAATGCTAGATACGCAGTTGATATGTATAGAAAGACCTTGTTAAGCCCAAACACGAGAAAAGAAGTTTATTTGGTTGTTGACTTTATATCATATAATGATATAAAAACAGAATTAGAAAAGTTAAAAAGACATGGTACAGCTAAAAATGAAACTGTTCAAATCTTATGGCTTATTTCCTCGTTTGTTTTAGCTTGTAAAGAAGTGAGTGTAGATGCATATATTACATGTCTCCCGTAAAATTATTGGATAATTTATACTTCCTCTGGAACACCGATTGATCCTATTTAGATTAGATCAAGTAAATATGTATTTAGTAAGTAAGCGTCTATGCTAAAGTTTCTGTTTTATGATTTATCTTATACACATACAATTTTGTACTGTCTAAAGATGGGAATGAGAAGAGGATTTCTAAGAGGTTAGGAGATAGTAGCATCAAATAACATTAGGTATTTATTCGTATGTATTGCTAATATTACAAGTAGAAGCTATAAAAAAGATTTTTTTAGGTAATGTGACTACTGCTATTAAAGAGTGTGAGGGGAAATAAATAAAAACCGTGTCAAACATTGATTTGATACGGTTTTTATTTTTATAAACAAGGAATAGTTCAAATTCATGAGCATTACCATGTTAAGGGAGCGGTTTATTTGATTACTTTTCTTCCTGCATTAAAAATTTCCAAAAACGTTTTAATTCTTCACGCTTTTGGGAGGGTGCAGACATTATATCTTTTATCCATTGATCTAGTTCTATCTTGTCTCCGTCCTTTTTAACATTAAAATTTCGCCCTAGAAGAAAATCCGTAGATACATTAAAGTAATCTGCTATACGTATCAAGGTATTGTAATCAGGTTGACGTTCATTGCGTTCGTACATACCAATTGTACTTTCACTTAGTTGAAGCGAGTGAGCAAGTTCTTTTTGCGTAATTCCTCTTTGTTTTCTTAAATCACGAATTATATTTCCAAACGTTTTCATTCTATCACCTGATAATATATTAACACATTATGTGTTAAATAATTAAAATTTTTAAAAGTTTATAATTGAAATCTATTGACAACACATTATGTGCGGTTTATATTTTAATTAACAACACGAATTGTGTCTTTAGGGGTGAAATGTATGAATTATGAAAGAGTAGCTGAAAATCTAATTAATTTAAGAAATGGGAGATCTAGAGAAGAGGTGGCAAAAGCAGTGGGAATCAGTATTAGTACATTGCAGATGTATGAAAATGGGCAGAGAATTCCACGAGATAATATAAAAATAAAATTAGCGAATTTTTATGGTGTTACAGTTCAAACAATTTTTTTTGATTCAGAACAACACGAAGTGTGTTGAATAATGTTAGATTATTAAGATTATGTAGTTATTTTTTAGAAGTGTAAGTTCGGAAAGTGTTTTGGGAAATTTTACATAAAAAATATTTTTATCATTATATATAAATAACAGGAGTGTATTTGTATGAACATGAAAACATTTGAAATGCGTGAAAAACGATTAGCGGAACTACTAGGTGCAAAGGTACTATGGGAATTTATAAGTGCTGTTACAGAAGAAATTGAAAAACAGGAATTAGAGTCTACACCAGGTTTGTTAGAGGATCTATTCATACATGTGAAAGAAACCATTCAAATTCAAAATATGAATCAACGCATAACAAAAGCCCCTGTAAAAACAGAGGCTGATGGTATAAATAAAGATACATTATTTATGGAAGCATATGTAGAATTAATCAATCATAAGTTTGTTATTTCTGAATTAGCTGTAGAGCTTTCATCTGTTCTAAAAGAATTAAATTGTTTTGTTCAATCATCTTTGCCACAGCTTCAAAGTGAGCTTGATTCTCAAGAACCTCAATCTGCTTCTCTTTAGGGAGTGATTGAAGTATTTCTTTTATTTCTTTACATTCGTATATGTTATTCTCCGAGTCTTCGATTAATTTATTGCGACGATTGGTGTATTCAAGTGCACCTAAGGTCGCTAATGCGCGAGGATCTAATCCTAGAATTTCCATGTATTCCTCTCCTTTCCTCTACAATAATTCGATAGGGGGAAGGAGATTCCTTTAATGAATTAGTAGAGTCTTTATGTAGCTATACAAATTGTTAATGTTTAGTAGACATGTTACCAGGCAGGAATGTAATAGAATTAGACTTTAAAGAGCTTCTAAAAAAGATCAAAAGAAAGGGGAATCCAGTAATTCTCACTCTTTTTCCTTAAATAATCTACATATGATACGGTTGTTTCTTTTATAATGAATTTTACATTGGATTTTTTGGGGAAGATTAGGTAGATAAAGGATATGGGGGATGAATAGATAAATAAAATGAAAGAGAATTGTAAGAATTACAGGGATTGTTAAGGGGTTATTAGGTGGAAATTTTCAAGTACTTAAGGGTGGGAAGATGTGTATCAATCATTACTTAAAAAGTAAAAGATTAGTCATTAAATAGGGAGAAGTGTCTAAGTTAATTGTATAGATGAAAAAACGGAGCATATGAAATTAAAGCATGATGAAACATGTTGAAATAAATAGAAGGAGATCTTTAGATAGGTTAAGCAGAGAAATAAGACATGCTGAGAAAGTGGCTATTGAATTCGAAGAAGTTAAAGTGTGAAAAGTGTCACTTATGTTAACTTGAATATCTACTACTTATTTACTCTATATAAAAAAGCAGCTGCACAAAAGTACAGCTAGTTTTCTTCACAAATTTATATAGCTTTAATGATAAATTGAGATTGAGGTATATATAGTAATTGAGCTGTTAAGGAAGTTGTTGTATTAGCAAATGGGTATGCTTCCTTATAAAGGAATTTACTATACACTATTTCATTCATTTCATAGGTCGTACACAGTTTTTTTAGGATTTTTTGAGAAATTTTATTTGTACAAGCAGCAATAAAATTAAAATCTCTTTTACTTATTTCTTGAATGGCATGTGAAAGCAGGGTAGTGACTATACCACTTCCCATCCAATCTGGATGACAAGCGCCCATATCTAGATAGACCAATTTTTCTTTATCTAAATGAAAAAACTCAATAGATTCTGTCTCTAATGTATCTAAAAGTTGAAAAATAGGTTCCATTTGTGGGCATAGTTCATTCGCTTTATCTGCATCTATTAGTGGCTGGGTTACTTTTTTTGTTAAAAGAACCCCAACAATTTGAAAGTTTTCTATTGCTACAAATGACATAGCTTGAGATACAGCTTGTTTCATCATTTCTTCGCACATTTTGTGAAAAGGAGCAAAAGGAATTTGTAAACTGCTTACAAGAGGTTCATTATTCACAAAAGAATGTGCAAGTAAATGTGCTGCATCTTTCACGTGGTGTGTATCAAGTAGCTCTATATTCATATGTTTTTCCTCTTTCCTGATATAGTGAATAGTAATTAAAAGGATTAAAAATTTTATTTCATTTAGTTAAGTTTAACTATTAAAGCGCTAACAAATATGGTTATGAAACATATGAATGAATCTGTTTAGTAGCAATCGAAATATATTTATAAAGAAATTCTACGATCTCATCTATACATTCAACAGTTGTATATGGAGAGATAGAAAAGAATTTTAATGTAGAAATCGGATTTCTATCATAACTGTTTATTACATCTACTGCACAAGAACGAGTTGTATCACCAAAAAATACTTGATCGCGATTTTCCCCTAGGTAATTAAATAGTTCAATATTTAATCGGTTTGTATCCTCAATCTCTTCTTTTGTTGCAAGGCCAATTCGTTCTTTTTCCCAATTTTCTTGGCCATCTCCATTCATATAGAAACGGAAAGTTGTAATTGGTCCATATGTAAAATCATTTGTGATTGCGACTTGAGGCAGGGCCTTGCGCAACTTTTCTCTAAATAATAGATTTACACGAATATAATTTGCTAATAATTTTTGATATCCTTCAATTCCAAAGGCTAATAGATTGATATACATTGGAATAGCACTACCAGATCGTGAACATTCTAAGGTATAGCCTGTATGATAACTTCCATATGACCTATTACCAAGATAAGGTGTGTCATCTTGTTCAATGTCCATCAGCTGTAAATCAGTATGATTTTTTACGATTAAAATACTTGAAGCATAAGGTGTTTGTCCTAATTTATGAAAATCAAAACATACACTATCAGCAAGTGCCATATATTGCATTTTATCTTGTACGTATAGTAAAGCATTTTTTAAGGTAGGTTCAAATGAAAGTGGATTTTCTTCGAAATTATAATTATTGAAGAAACTATAGAATCCACCCATTGCAGAATCCGCATGGATATAAATAGGTTTTAATTTATATTTTTTTTGTATTGCTTCAGCGCTCTCTTTAATTTTTTTTATATCATCAATGGTAAAAGTATCTGTTGACCCCATAGTAGCTAGAATATAAAGGGGGATACCACCATTATTAATAACTTGTATCATCTTTGCCTCTAAATCATCTATATCCATAGAATTTGAATAAGGATCAGTTTTCACTTTAATTAAGTGATTTGATCCAATGCCAGTTGCTTCAGCTGATTTTAATAAACTATAGTGTGCATTTTCAGAAGCAAAGCAATATACATTTTGTGGAGCACCATATTCATTTGCTAATGGGAATTGTTTAGAAATTGCTAAACGTAAGCTCGAAAATACACAATCTTGTCCACCCCATGTTGTATAACCGCCGCTATTATGCGGATTGTAACCAATCAGTTTTGAAAGCATGGATACAACTTTTACTTCTGCTTCAGCTGCCCCTGGGCCATAGACATCCCAAACACCATTACCATTTAAAAGTGCCATGGTTAGTATACCCAATAATGATGGAATGCTTGGTAGTGGTACAGCATTCGATAAGTAGTATTTATTTGGATAAGGATGGCCATTCATAAATTGGTTTAGTTCTTCTATAACCTCAGACATAGTGATGCCAGCTAGTGGAATATGACTTTGGTGAATTAAGCCATTGTAGTATCCTTCTGATTTTTCCTCACATTTACCTAAAGTAGCTCGCTCTTCATTTTTTAATCGATCAAGATTTTTAATTATTTTCTGCATAGATTCTAATAAAAGTTGTTGTTTTTCTTCATTTCCGTCAACGCTCGGAAATAATTTTAAAATATCTTGCATGCAGTCACTTCTCCTTGTGAAAAACTGGATTTTTATTTTACTTGGTTAAACATAAGGGTGTAATAATTTATAATTGCCCTTTTGAATACTTAAAAATGAGGAGCTATTTAGAAAAAAATGTAATTACATAGAAGATTATATGAATTATAGAATTTAAAGTAAAGAAAATTTTTTTGATTTATTTCAAAAAAATTAATTGTGAGATAATGAAGTTTCTAAAAAAATTTCTGAATTAATTGTTTATTTGGTTTGCATGATGCCCTAGCATGTATGCAACTAATGTAGTAGGTAATTTAATCTAATGTAGAACTATTATAAGGTAGTTGAATATAAGAGCTCAACTACCTTATAAACTGTAGATATTGTTGGAAAAAGAGAAAAAAATAGGATGGAAGTGTTAAAGATATGTTCTAGTTTAGAAGAAGTAGTAGTATGGATTTGGTAGAAGAATCAGCATAATTTTTTTAGGTGAACAATGATCTGATCAAAGCTTTTTAATGAATTCAATTTCATTATCTAATAATAATGGACGAGTTAAGTGTGAAGAATTTTCTTCAACCTGAGTAGAATTTTTTGCACCAGGAATAGCAACTGAAACGGCAGGGTGACTTAAAACATAACGTAAAGCAACTTGCGCTAAACTTCGATTTGAACGTACAAGTGAACGTAATTTTTCTACTGTGTTTAAGCTATCTTTAAACCATTTTTCTTTTGGCCAATCTTTTCTTAAATCATCGTCTGGAAATTGAGTTTCATGATTAAATTTCCCAGTTAAAATTCCCATCTTAAGTGGACCTCTTATCACAGCACCTAAATTATGTTTTTCAATATAAGGAAGGATGTCTTTTTCAGGTTCTTTATTCAAAATACTATAATCGAATTGTACGACATCTAAATCATTATCCTGATTAAAATGTTTTATATAATCTAAATCATTAGTAGAAACGCCAACGGCTCTCACTTTGCCAGATTTTTTTAAGGTTTGGAAAGCTTGTAGAAAGGCTGCTGTTTCTTCAGGTTTATCCCACCAAATATGACAAAAGTACACATCTATATAATCCGTTTTAAGCCGCAGTAAACTAGCCTCAAACGCATCAATGATCTTTTGAGGATCTCCATAAACGGCTGGTTGATTTGGATCATAATGATGACCAATTAATCCACCTTTTGTAGAAAGAATGATATCCTGTCTGCGATTACTTATAGCTTTTGCAACGAGTGTTTCACTATGACCTAATCCATAAACATCAGCAGTGTCAATAAAATTAACCCCTAGATCAATCGCTTTCTCAATTGCATCAAGTGATTCATTATCTTTTACTGCTCCCCATTCATCTCCACCAATTGCCCAAGAACCAAATCCTATCTCTGAAACTATTAATCCTGTGTTACCTAATAATCTATATTCCATTATGTACGGACTCCTCCTTTACAATTTATGTTATAAGAAGTATATATAGTGACCAGTTGGAATATTCTTGAATTTATTTTTGGAGTATAAATTAGGCTATTTCCTTAAATAAAATATGTAAGATTACTGTATAAAAAGAAATTAGAATTATTAGTGAAATGGTTTTTTATGCTTAAATTGAATAAAAGTATGAACTGTTACAGTATAAATATGAGTTTTATTCATAATTTTAATAACTATGCAATAAGTGAAATAAATGTTGAATCTAGTCGGAAAATATAGATTTACAAATTGCAGAATATGTACATATAGTTGTAACTGTAAATATTATCCGTTTTCAAATATTTATAAAAGGAGAAATTTATATGAAAGAAATACAAAAGAAATATGAAATTGTAGAAGAATTAGATGTAACAGTAGGCCAAGAAGCATTATGGATAGCTCATCAAATGGAAATAGAAAAAGGAATGAACAATGAACCGATTATAATAAAGTTAAAAGGAAATCTTCAAATAGAGGTTTTAAAGAAAACGCTTACTACAATAGTGCAATCACATCCGGCGCTACGTACAATATTTAAGAAGAGGGATGAAAAAATAAAGCAATTAATTCAAAAGAATGTAGAATTTGATATACCATTTAAAGATTTAACTGCTTTTAAAAACACAGAACAAAAATCTATTTTAAAGAATTTCTTAGAATCTATAGTGAATGAGAAATTTAGTTTAGAAGAGGGGCCTTTGTTTAAATTCCACATCATTAAATTCAGTGAAGATACATTTATTTTACATTTAATGTTTCATCACATTATTTACGATGGATGGAGTTTAGGAGTCTTCATCCGACAATTATCCAATACGTATGGTGAATTACTTCAAGGGAAGACGAATGTAGAATTTGAATCTCCTTATAAGAACCTCGTAGAGTATGAGGAGGGGTTTATTGATAGTGCAATATATAAAGATGGATCATCGTATTGGAAAGATTATTTACAAGGTGAATTAACTCCTACAGAGTTTCCTATTGATTTTAATAAAATGAATGAAAAAAGATATACAGATAAAAATATAAGTAAGAATATTAATTCGGATTTATTTTATCAAATACAATGTTTTGCTAAAAAAAATAATATAAGTATTTATCGAGTAATGTTAAGTACTTATTGTACCTTGCTTCATCAAATGACAAATGCTGAAGAGATAATTGTTGGTATTCCAATTAATACTAGACCACATACAGAAGAACGAAATACCTTTGGTTATTTTGTTAATACAGTACCTATACGTATAACAATAGAAAAGGGAGAGACATTTAAGGGGATACTTAATAAAGTTAATAAATCTATTCATCTAGCTATTACGTATAAACATAATCCATACTCACATATAGTAAAAGATTTAAATCTAAATACAAATACAAATCATAATATGGTATATTCCACAGCATTTAATACGATGAAGATACCAGAATTAAAAATCCCTGATATTGAGTCAACAGTTTTAACAGATTGTAAAAGAGTAAATCCTTTTAATATGACTTGGAGAATAATGCGATATGAAGGGGAAACAGAGAATAAAATTGAGGTTGACTATAACTCAGCATTATATAAACCAGAGAGTATTAGAGATTTAGTTGAAAGGTATATATATTTGTTACAAAAATTAATGAAGAATGTGAATGAACCTATTCATTCATTGGATTTGCTTTTAGAAAAAGATCATCGTCTATACAAAGAGATGAACTCAAATGCTCTTACATATCCTAATTCAAAAACATTAGATCAATTAATCGATCTACAAGCATTAGAATCGCCAAATCAAATAGCGATTTCAATGGGGGACAAATCCATTACCTATTATGAATTACAGCAAAGGTCAAATCAAATAGCGAATTATTTACGTGAAAATGATTTGAAAAAGGGACAACGTGTAAGTATTACAATGGAGAGAGAGATTGATACCATTGTATGGATTCTAGGCATCTTAAAATCAGGTGGAGTTTATGTACCAATTGATCCAAAGTTTCCTGAAAAAAGAATAGAATACATCTTAAAAGATAGCGAAAGTCAAATGATTATTACGAAGAAAGAATTCAGGGGATTGGTTGAACGGTTTGCGATCCATACAATTTATCTAGAAGATTTTCATTACGCTAATTCTATAGAAAATATTGCGTCTACACATACCATAGAAGATGCAGCTTATATTATCTACACGTCAGGTTCAACAGGTTTGCCAAAAGGAGTCGTTGTACCACATAAAGGCGTAGTTAATTTATCGTATTCAGTAATCAATACATTTCATTTAGGAAAAGAGGATGTGTTTTTACAATTTGCAACGATCATTTTTGACGCCTCCATTATGGAAATATTTCCGATTTTGCTATGTGGAGGAAGAATGCATTTAATTTCTGATATCGAAAAACGTTCAGCAGAGGAATTTATAAATGTAAGTCAAAAGAATGGTATTACAAATGTGGTTTTACCAACTGCGTTTTTTAAATTAATAGCTGATATGCCAAAAGAAAGGTTACTTAAATTAAATTCTGTAAAACGTTTATTTGTGGGAGGAGAAACCTTACCTGCTGAATCAGTTCGTAAATGGCAAAGTAAATTAGGGTTAAAGATTCCAGTTCTTAATGCATATGGTCCTACTGAAACTACTGTATGTGCAACCATGTATGAAGTAAATGGTGAGATACAAAAAGAAATTTCTAGTATCCCAATAGGTAAACCAATTGCTAATAGTGAAGTTTTCGTGGTTAGTCCGTTCAATACTTTATGTCCGTCAGGTGTAGTAGGTGAGTTATTTATTGGCGGTGATGGAGTTGCCAACGGATATTTAAACCAAAAGGAAAAAACAGAAGAGGCGTTTATTTCTTTTGATAAATCCTATAATCATGATAAAAAGATGTATTGTACTGGTGATTTAGTCCGTCTTTTACCAAATGGAAATTTAGAATTTATCGGAAGGAAAGATAACCAAGTAAAAATACGTGGGTATCGAATTGAGCTTGATGAAATCGAAGGAACATTATTTAAACATCCAGAAGTGAGAGATGCTGTAGTATTCACTTATCAAAACGACAAAATCGTTAGCTTTTATTTATCAAAAGACAATACAGAACTAAAACAAGAGGCATTAAAAACATTCTTAAGTGAAAGTTTACCAGATTTTATGATGCCAAATTATGTATTTCACCTTGAAAGTTTTCCTGTATCACCAAGCGGGAAACTAGATAGAAAAAAATTAGAATTACAAATCCCATCTTTACTTGAAAACATGCAGAAGCAATATGTACCACCGATAAGTGAAACGGAAAAAAGGTTAGCAAAAACATGGACAGAGATTTTAAATTTAGGGAAATATAGAATCGGCAGAGATGATGACTTTTTTAAACTTGGGGGACATTCATTAATTGCTGTGCAAGTGTTAAATCAAATTCAAAAAGAGTTTCATCTGAAAATTGAAATTAGAGATATTTTTGAGCATACAACGATTGCTAGTCTATCTGCTTACATCGATAAATTAATGGAAGTAAATCATGATAGGGAAGAACAGAAGATACAAATTTTAAAAGTTACAGATAAGGAAAGTTATCAGTTATCAAGTGCTCAAAAAAGAATCTGGTTTTTAAATAAATATAACGCCATTAATAGAGTATATGATACACCACTACACATATATATTGAGCCGAGTTTAAATAAGGATATTTTACAAGACACCATAAGATTTTTAGTTGAACGACACGAGATGCTACGAACAGTGTTTATTGAAAGAAATGGGGAGCCTAGACAAGTCATCTTAAACTCAATAGCGATTGATTTAATTCACGATGAGATTGAACACATGACTAAAAAAGAACAACAAGAATATATACGCACAACAATAAATCAAACGGATCATACACCATTTGATTTAGAAAATGGCCCTCTTTTTAGGATTAGAATTTTTAATCTGGATAAGAAAAAGTCTTATTTATATATCAATTTACATCACATTATTACAGATGAGTGGAGTGTAAGGAATTTATTAGATGAATTAATGAAGGTATATAGTGCTTTTGCTAAACGTAGAAATCCTGAGTTGCCAACTATTTCTAATCGATATGTAGATTATGCAGAGTGGGAACAGGCGCAGTTAAATTTAGGTCGATGGGATACAGAAAAATCTTATTGGATGGCCGAACTTGCAGCACCTCTTCCTATATTAAATCTTCCTTTAGATTTTAGTAGGAATCGTCAAAGTACAAATAAAGGTACAGTATTTGAAATGAAGTTAGATAATGAAATGAAAGAGTCTTTGAAACAAGTATGTGAACAAGAGAATGTTTCTATGTATATGCTATTTTTAGCAGCCTATATTCAATTGTTACATTATCTAACGGATCAAAAAGATATTATTGTAGGTACACCGGTTGTTGGAAGGAATCATCAAGAATTTGAAAAGATACAAGGTTTTTTTGTAAATACCTTAGCGATCAGAACACAATTGAATGATGTGAAAAATTTAACACAGCTATTACAAGTAGTGAGAGAGAAGTGTTTGAATTCATTCCAAAACCAATCGTACCCATTTGATAAAGTAATTGAGCAAATAAATCCTGATAGAAGCTTTGGGAATAACCCGATCTTTTCTACTATGTTTAGTTATCAGAAAGAAATTCTGCAGCAACATGATGCGTATAAGCTTCAGTTGTTACCTAATAAACAAGATATTAGTAAGTTTGACATTTCTTTAGCTGTTGAAGAAGGATTGGATTATGTAGGGGTTTCATTTGAGTATGATATTAATCTTTTCAAGGAAGAGTCAATTAATAGGTTTACTCAAAATTTACTTACTATACTGGATGCATTTATTCATCAACGAACAGTAGCATATGAAAATCTTTCATTCCTATCACAGGAAGAAGAATCTTTATATAAAAAGGTAAATCATACAGAAAGACCATATCCTTATTTTCAAAATATACAAGAGCAATTCTATATGCAAGTAGATAGACAACCCGATCGGATTGCTATAACGACTGCAACGGAATCTTTAACATATAGACAATTAAATATGAGCTCTAATCAAATAGCTCAACATTTACTCGAAAAAGGTATAAAAAGAGGTGATAAGGTAGCCATATTTTTAGATAGAAGTATGAATAGTATCGTTTCTATGCTTGGAATATTAAAAGCCGGTGCTGCCTATATACCAATCGATGTAAAATACCCTGAGGATAGAATAAATTATATAGTTCGTGACAGTGAGGCATGTAGAATTATAACGAGTAACAAATTCAAAAGTCATTTGAATGTAAGTGATTATAAGGTTTCAATAATAGAGGATATATATCGTACGACTATAAATGATGATGTGAAAATTTTAAATAAACCAGATGACTTGGCATATGTAATTTATACTTCAGGCTCAACAGGAAAACCAAAAGGTACATTATTAACGCATAAAGGAGTATTAAATTTAGTTGAATGGAGAAATGAAGTATTTCAGATCTCTCCAAATGATAAAGTAACACAGTTTTATTCCCATAGTTTTGATTCTTCAGTATCAGAAATTTTTTCTACCTTGTTAAATGGGGCGGAACTATATTTATTAAGTGATGAACAGCGCTATTCAACTGTCGCATATGCTCAAGCCATTCAAGAAACTCAAGCAACTATTTCTGACTTACCAACAGTATTTTTCAATGAATTATCGACTTCATTAACGAAACCGGATAGTGAAAAGATACGTTCTTTAAGATTTATAATAATGGGAGGGGAAGCTGCATCAACAAATGCTATTAGAAATTGGCAAAATACTTTTAAAAACCAAGTACAACTGGTAAATGAGTATGGCCCTACTGAAGCAACCGTTTCAGCAATGTATTATTTCATACCAGTTTTAGAAGGCGACAATAATCTTTTAGGAAGCATACCTATTGGTATTCCTATTTCTAATACAAAGGTTCATATATTGAATTCATATATGCAACATTGTCCGGTAGGGGCTATGGGTGAATTATATATTGAAAGTTTAGGATTGGCCGAAGGGTATTGGAAGCAGGAAGAAAAAACAAAACAGGCATTTATTTCAAACCCATTTTCAGAAGACAATAGTAAAAGATTATATCGAACAGGTGATTTAGCAAGGTGGTTACCCAATGGAAATATAGAATTTATGGGGAGAAAAGATAAGCAGGTTAAAATTAGAGGGCACAGAATTGAATTAGGTGAAATAGAAGATGCAATGTTACAACTTGATGGGATTAGTCAGGCTGTAGTAACACAAACGGAAGATGGAATGTTACTGCAAGCTTATTATAAAACAGTGGACGGTATAGGGATAGAGAAAAATAAGTTAGCTTTACATTTATCAAATGTATTGCCAGAATATATGGTCCCTAAATATTACTCTCATGTGTTAGAAATACCAATAACGGCGAACGGTAAAATTGATTTTGAAAAGCTGCCAAAAATAGAGTTTGGTCATGAGCAAAAAGATGAGTGTAAACTTAAACCTCAAACTAAAGTGCAAAAAGACATTGCAAAGGTATGGTCTGAAGTTCTAAACGTAAAATCTATAGGTTTAAAAGATGATTTCTTTAATTTAGGTGGACATTCTTTAAAAGTTATGCCAGCATTAGTCAAATTAAAACCGTTATACCCTAACTTGAAAATTCAAGATTTCTTTAAGTATAGAACCATAGAAAAATTAGCCTCTCATATTGAAGAGATGGAAGATATGTCGTTCAAGAAAGAGAAAAATATGAATGTAGCATGTATGGAAAATGAAACGAAAACGACGCCTGTTTATGAAACAACTAAATTAGAAGAATGTGAGTTAGATATGGTGAATTATCCAAAAGCAGTTTTCCTTACAGGGGCAACAGGATATTTAGGAGCACATATTTTAGAACGATTATTACAGTTACCATCTACGACTATTTACTGTTTAGTAAGAAAAAATGAGGATCAAGTAATTGGTGCAAAGTTAAAAGAAAGAATGGAGTTTTATTTCGGTAAAGAAATTCTCCAAAAGTTGAAGGAGAGAGTAGAATTAATTGAAGGAGATTTATCTTTGATGAATCTAGGTCTAGGTTCAAAGCAATTGGACCATTTAAAGAATAGGGTAGAGTCAATCATACATTGTGGTGGAGAAGTTAGACACTATGGAGAACGTGAGCATTTTCAAAAGGTAAATGTTCAGTCTACAAAATACTTGTTGGAATTAGCTAAGAACACAAATGCACGTTTTCATTATATGTCGACTTTAAGTGTAGTAGGTCAGGCTGAAAGCGATCCAAAAGAATTTGAATTCTTTGAGTCTAATTTTGATAGAGGGCAAAATTTAGATAATCTGTACCTAGAAAGTAAGTTTCAAGGCGAGAAAATGGTCAGAGAAGCAATGGAAAAAGGAGTTCGTGCCACAATATACCGTGTGGGGAATTTAGTGGGTAACTCTAAAACAGGTAAATTTCAATACAATATTAATGAAAACGCATTTTATAGATTATTAAAAGGGATATGCCTATCTAGCATAGCTCCTGACGTCAATACGTATGTAGATTTAACGCCTGTAGACTATGGAAGTTTAGCTATTACTGAATTATCTTATAAGGCCAATACAGTAAATAAAACCATGCATATTTGTAATCCAAATCAGCTTAAATGGGACCAATTTATTAATAGTTTACAAGCTTTTGGATACGATATCCTGTTAATGAAACAAGAGAAGTATATAGAGAAGTTTTTTAATACGAATCTAACTACTGATGAACAGAAAGCTTTAGAGCTCATAATGCCTTTATTAGAATCTGTAGAAGAGCTATCAGTGGCTATACCATCTTGTTTATACACGCAAGGATATTTGAAGAATATACATTGTTTAGAGCCAAATCAAGAATATATCAATTTGTTATTAAATTATGCTATGAGTATAGAGTATTTACCATTAATTAAAGAACCAATACTGTTGTAGTATACTCTATCGATTTTGAACAAAAAAGAACCTGTTTTCCATTGAGAACAGGTTCTTTTTCTGGAAAGATAACTATTTAGTGGTACGGAACAGATTCCTTCTCAATAGGGTTGGGAACGTACTATTGAAAATATGAATATACAATTATACGTTTTTATAGTAATAAAATTTGATATATAATTGAAAAGTTTTTGATAGATAGTTTTAAATTTTTTTAGAAATTTATTTATTAATATTAAAAATTGAAGGTGATACCTTGAAGTTAAATGACATTTAAAATATTTCTTAATTTATGTATTCTAGAGGGAGGGGAGATAAGTTGAGGGAAAATGAAAACATATCAACGAAAGAAAAGATTTTGAATACAATATTGGGGTTAATTAAAGACGAAGGTTTGTAAAGGTATTCATTGAAAAAACGTTTATAAAATAAACTTAATCACCTTTATAAACTTGATATTCCAATGTTTCGTACATAAAGCCTTTCTGTTTGTAAAGATATACCTTTACAAACAGATGGAGAAAAATCTCTAACTATGATAAATAGCAATATTTAACTTAGTTTTCTCGATAAGTATATTATGTATAAAATTATAATAATAGTTAATATTTCCTAGTTTATAGTGTACAGTAGATATGCAGGTATTATTTTAGAATTTAGAGGAGGTAACTTTAGATGAAAAAGAAAATTATGTTTACTGCACTGACTTCAACATTATTAGCTATTCCATTATTTTTAGGAGTAAATCATGAAACGAAGGTTGAAGCAAAATCTACTCTTGCGAGTGGTTTTTGTAAAAGTTCTCAAGCTACATCTTACATAAGTACATTTGTAGGTGATAAAGAAGAGTTTGAGGGCGTGGAATTTGAGGCAATAAAAGGACATCCAGATATATATTATTTACGTTCATACGAAAAAGATGGATATGCACTTCTTGAAGGTAAAAAACCAGGAAAGGGCTGTCTAAAGGTTGTTGAATCTGAGGGTGAAGTGTATTACTGGGATGTACTAGTTAAAGAAAGATAAAAATTAAATTTCTATTGAGGTAGCACCACATCGCTATCAAGCTAAAGAAGTAGGTCACCCCACATCCATCAAGCTATAATTTTAGATTATCCCCAAAATGAAATATTTATCTTTCTATAGTGATCTATGAGCCTTTAACTCATTTTTTCGTTTTGGGGAACAATGAATTTCTTAGCTTGATAGGCATGTGGCGAGACTCCTAAAACACCTATAAAATTTTACATCTAAAAAATGAAAATATGCATATTTTTAAATCAAATAACAAAATTGTAAATATATAGGTTGCAATAGATGTGTAGACACTCTCCGAGTCTCCTAAGTATCTATTTTTCGATACGAAGTCTCTTTATAGACTTCGTTTTTTTTATAAATAATGAAAGTAAACTTTTAGCCAAAAGTTTACTTTCATTTCCCCTTAAATATTGACTTCTATCTAATTTCATTGATTTTATAAAAAGTAGACAAAAAAGTAGACATTCAAATCATTGAAAACAAAAGGATTGAAAAACAGATGGATAAAAAGCAACATTTAATTGATGTACAACCAATTCGAAGCAAAGAACAGCTCGAAGATATGAAATGGTCTCTTAAACATCATTATTCAGACCGTAATTACATTTTATTTTTAATTGGTATTAATACGGGGTTACGCGTAAGTCATTTACTTAAAATGGAAACGAGTAAAATTTTAAAACTGAAGAGAAAAAAAGGAAAGAATTTAAAGTGAAAGAAGGAAAGACAAAAAAGGAACGTATCATAAATATTACATCAATTTTTGAGGAAGTATTGCCCTACGCTGAAGATCTAAAAAGTACCTGACTATTTCCTTCTAGAAAAGGGGATAAACCCATTAGTAAAATTCAAGCCTATCGACAATTACAAAAAGCCGGAGGTTTTGCCGGAGTCGAATCTTTAGGTACACATACCATGCGTAAAACATTCAGATATTGGTTTTACAAGCAAACAAAAGATATTGCTATGTTACAAGAAATATTGAATCATAGTGTAACAATCTAGTGTAGTCTTATAATAAAGTTTGATTAAATTAACTTAATAACCCTTGATAAAAGAACAAATAGAAAAAGCTTGTATTGAAAAAAAGACTGACCAAAACACGCTTTTTCTATATTTAATTGAATCATCCTTTTATAAAAAAACCGATCACTTTTGTGCTATGTTCTTCAATTAAAGCATATGTTCTTCAAATACAATTTTTCATAAGCTGAAGAGAATGGGCCAATATGACGGTTACGTTCTTTAATTCGTTCTTTGTAGCTAAGAGTTGATTAAAGATGGGCTTATATGTGCTTCTTCAATCTCTTTTCCATTATTTCTGCCATTTGTTTCGAATCTGGATTTACTTCATTTTTTAATTTATCAATGATGTTGATATAATCCGTTTCATTTCGGTTCTGACTTAATTTATATGCAGCTTGAATGTCTCCCACCTTAATCTTAAATCCAACTATACCTTTCAGTTCACTTTTTAAGAGATCCGGAGAAAGTTTATCCCATAATATTGGATTTTCTCGATTCTCTTCATATTTTTTCAGCATTGTTGTTAATTCTTCTATTAATTCCTCTTTATCTAAAATGCTTGCTTTACCATATACATGGACGGCCTGATAATTCCATGTTGGAACTTCTTCATGTCCATACCAAGAAGAAGAGACGTAAGAGTGTGGTCCCTGAAACATTACAAGAACATCTTCACAAGTTTCAAATGTTCTCCACTGGGGGTTTCCATAAGTCATATGTCCAGTAATAAAATAATCATTACCTTTTTTAGCTAACCCAAAAGGCAAATGAGTGGCAATTGGTTTCTCTTTTTTTGTTGTGACGATTGTTCCAAAAGAGTTTTTTTGAACAAAATCCCAAATTTCATCAACATTTGTGACATTAAAATACTTTGGAATATACATAATAACCTACCTTTCAAAAAAGTTATATGAGTGTTTTAATCATTATAAGATCAATTTGTTCCTCATCCCCCATATAAAAGGAGTGAGATCCAGCTTGTACAAACCCTAATTTCTTATAAAAAGCAATAGCATTTTCATTTTTCTCCCATACGCCTAGCCAGATATTCTTTTTATTCTGTGCTATTGCAATTTCAATAGCATTATTTAGTAGATATTTACCAAGACCATGTCTTTGAAATGAGCCCTTTATATAAATTCTCTCGATTTCAAGTGATTCATCGCCCATTTCTTCAGACTGAGCATCATCGGTATTGACCTTTAGATATCCAGCGATTTCATTGTTAAAGTAGACAAAAAAGAATTGCGAAGAGGTATTGGATAATTCTTTTTCTAATTGTTTCAAGTTAAATGCCTTTTCCAAATAGTTATTCATATTTTCGGGTGAATTCTGATGTTTAAATGTCTCATTAAATGTTTCATAACTAATTTCTTGAAGTTTGTGTATATCTTCAAGGGTGCACTTTTCTATCTTTGTAGTCATTTAAATAGTTCGCTCCTTTATATAATCAATAATTTCTCTTATTTCCCTTTTTTACAAACTCCCAATCTTTTTCTATATTTTTTCTTACTCTTTGAAGAAGATTAGAAATAGTTTCCGCTTCTTTTTCAGAAAACCCCTCTAATGCAACAGTATTTGAATAATCATTTTCTCTTTTAATAAAAGGATAGACATTTTCCCCTTTTTCTGTCGGGAAAAGTTTTTTGATTTTCTTGTTAGATTCATCTTCTTTCTTTTCAATAAATCCATTGATTTCAAGCTTTTTGATAGCACGGGCTGCTGTTGTACGATCTACTTTTATCATCTCAGATAGCTTTTCTTGAATGATTCCTGGATTTTCACATATTCGCACAAGGTACAAATACTGCCCTTTTGTAAGCTCATATTCTTTAAATTCTATATTACTAATAGAATCCAATGACCTTGCAATCATTCCAATTTCACGAAGAATTTCCTTCATAATGAACTCCTTATCGTTTGTTTTTGTTGCAAATGCAACAATTTAAAGTTACGTTTAATATAAAATATTTTTATTGTAAATGCAACAAAAATAATGATAAAGAGGTTGATAAAAATGAAATATGTTCTTTATGTATTAGGAATTTTAATATTAACCCTTGGTATTTCTTTCACAATACAATCAGATCTTGGAACTTCACCTTTTGATGCACTTTTAGTAGGACTTTCTTTAAATGTGGGGCTTACTGTGGGAAGTTGGGAAATAATAATAGCTTTATTATTGATATGTTGTAATTCAATTTTACAAAGACAAAGACCAGAATTTTTAGGGTTGTTAACAGCATTTATAACAGGTATTGGCATTGATATGTGGATTTTTTTATTGCACAATTTGATAACACCCGAACTATGGTACAGCAAATTTGTTTGTTTTGGATTAGGTTTAGTTATTATAGGATTAGGAACTGCAACATATTTACATACTAATTTCGCACCAATTCCAGTTGATCGACTAACATTAATCATACAAGAATTAACTAGAACAAATATATTTATTTCAAGAACATTCATTTACCTCTTATTTTTGATAATGGCAATGATTTTAAATGGACCAATTGGCGTTGGCACTTTATTAACCGTTTGTTTAGGGGGGATAATCCTTGATTATTTCATGCCATTTACTAAAAAGGGATTAAATCGCATATTAACACTCTCTAGTACATCACCAAATAATAATAAAAATAACAAGCATTCTATATAGAATGCTTGTTATTTTTATTCAGCTCGTTTAGAAATTTAATCATGTCTTTTGCTTGATCCTCAGTAGTGAAATTAATAATATTCATGAATTTCGTAACATCTGGATCAGACCATATTTTAAATAAGCTTAATGAATCGGATTCTTCTGTTTTTCTTAAATGTAATCTTTGTGTGTATAGTTCTGTAATCAATACTTTTACCTTCATTATATTGGTGATGGGTAGATTGAAAATATTGATATCTGTGCATAATTCAGCTCTTTCTACTCTTAGTTATTTTTTATTATACATAAGAGAAATAGAGAGAGGGAATTATGTGATTTTTTTATATCTACTTTGTTTCTTAATTGTTTTTTCCATTTAATAGCACAAGTGATTTCATTAAAATGAAAGGAGAAAATCCTTACCTTTACTTCAAGTATCAGTATGTGATTGATATTAGTAATAATAGAATAGTTAATTAAACTTTAGGGGAGGAACAATAATATGGCAAAAGTTCTAATGTTTAATTTTCCAGGAGAAGGACATATTAATCCGACAATTGCACTTGTCGAAGAACTAATAAAAAGAGGCGAGGAAGTTATTTACTATTGCGTAGAAAAGTATAGAAGTAAAATAGAGAATACAGGAGCTTTGTTTCGACCATATGAAAATTTCATATCACAAATAGACATGGTAAAAAGAATGAGTAGGCAAATAGATTCTCAAGAACTATTATTACACATGGTAAAATCCATGGATAAAATAATAGAGATAATTTTAGAAGAAGTAAAAGAAGAAGAATACGATTATGTTATATATGATAATAATTTCGCTGTTGGATGGATCATAGCAGAAGTATTACAATTACCTAAAATTTCTTCATGTACAACATTTGCCATTACTAAAAAGATCGCCTCTACTCTTATGAAAAATCATGGAGAAGAAAATAAAAAATCCCCTTTATATCAGGAAGTCATTTGTATTTTAAAAAAATGGGAAGATATTTATGGAATTACTCTTAATGAAAAACAGAATGTGATGACATGCCCAGGGGATATTACAATTGTATATACATCAAAATTGTATCAACCAAATGTCGAAGAATTTGATGATTCTTATATATTTGTCGGGCCCTCTATTTCACAGCGTAAAGATGTAGATTCTTTTTCCTTAGAACAGGAAAAGGGAAACAAACTTATTTTTATTTCTATGGGAACAGTATTTAACCAGCAACCCGACTTTTATTACACATGTTTTGAAGCATTTCGAGATAGCTCGGTTACTGTCATATTAGCTATAGGGGAACAAAATGATATTAGTCAATTAGATAATATTCCTTCTAATTTTAAGCTATATAATTATGTTCCTCAATTAGATATTCTACAACATATTGATCTATTTATTACACATGGGGGAATGAATAGTTCCAGTGAAAGCTTATATTTTGGTGTTCCTATGCTAGTTATTCCAGTTATGGGAGATCAGCCTATAGTTGCTCAAAGAATAGAAGAATTAGAAGCCGGAGTCCAGTTAGATCGTAATTTGCTTACTCCGGAAATATTACGTAATACAGCAATTCATGTGTTATCAAATAATATTTATACAAAAAATAGCCATAGAATTGGGAAATCTTTAAAAAATGCTGGAGGATATAACAAGGCAATCGATGAAATTGAAACCTTTAAATTTAAAATGGGTATTGAGTAAAGCAAAACTACTGTGACTTTAAAAATGAATTATGAAAATGAGTTATATGGAGGGAACTAAAATGAAGATTTTAGAACAAAACTATCAAGAAACTAACTATCTACAATCTTATGAGAAAAGTCTAAAATTATGGCCAACTAGTTTTTCATCTTACTTTGTAGAAACATCTCAAGGGAAGACTCATATTATTGAAAGTGGTAATAAATTAGCACAACCTCTCGTATTACTTCATGGGGCAAAAATGAGTTCGACAATGTGGTATTCAAATATTTTACAATGGAGTAAACATTTTAGAATAATGTGTATTGATATTTTAGGAGATAAAAATAAAAGTCTTCCAAAAAAAGGCTTTACAGATCGTTTAAGTTACGCACTATGGTTAAAAGAAGTATTACATACATTAGAAATTAATAGCACGAACATTGTAGGATTGTCATATGGTGCTTTGCATACTGTTAACTTCTTAACATTTTTTCCAGAGAAGGTAAATAAGGCTGTAATAATGAGTCCTGCAGCAACGTATATTCCTTTTCATCCTTTGTTTTTTTCCTATGCTTCAGGAATGATGAATAGTAGGGAAGGGGTCGAGAAATTTTTAGGGTGGATTTTTGAGAATCGATACACTGTGCATCCTCATATTCAAGAACAATTGATAGCAGGAATGATGTGGAATAATTCAGTGAAAAATGAAACTCCAACAGAACAGGGGTTTCCATATATTTTTACAAACCAAGAGTTAGCCGAAATTCAAACGCCTATGCTGTTAATGTTAGGGGAGAATGAAGTAATGTATAACCCAATAGAAGCTTTCAAATGTGCTGAAAATTCATCACCCAACCTAACTGTAGAATTGGTGAAAGGTGTAGGCCATTTAATGTCCATGGAGAATCCTCAATATATAAATAATCGCATTTTGGATTTTTTCAATAAATAGGGCATCTCTAGTATCCCATTGCAGTTGTTGAACTCATAAGTTCAGTATCTACAACCACTTGAACACCATCTGTGCAACTGTCCTTGATGGGCTATCTGATGTAACTATATCGGTTTTAACATGGAAATTGTTTATTTATAGGTGTTTTTTAGTTGTGTAATTTTTATGATAAGGAGGAATGGGGCTGGGTATATGAGGATAGTAGTTAATGAGAAAGATTTGCCGTTGATTTCAGTTAGAACTTCTATTTGAGATTATGAACAGATTAATGATTTAATTGTTTTAACAAAGGAATGAATCGACGAGTACTATTCATTGCTATGGTCAAAGGTGCCTGTAATGCATTTTCTTCAAGAAGGGATTTATTTACTAAAATAAAGTTGTGGAGCATGTGGTGATTGGTATGAAAATTCTATCTAATAACCTATCAGTTTTATGTTGCTTATGGTTATTCAGTTAGTCGTTTATATCTTGCTTTTTACTTTATTCATTTTAAGCATTTTAATTTTTTGGATACTAGAAGTTGAATAATTATGAATAAATACGCTTGATTTATATTCTATTTTTTGGTTATTAAGTTAACTTATTATATAATAGTTCAATATTTTATGTGTATCAATTGCATCATGTAGATGTTGGCGAAGTACTTCACGTGTTTGATCAGAAGTAACTTCCGTAATGGCATATGCATAGTTTCTAACTGCTGTTTTTGATGCAAGTAATAAATCTGTAGCGATGACTTGATCAGTCATCGGTGACATACCTGTAATATTTTGAATAAATTCGTTCATTTTCTCACCTTCTTCTAGTTAGGATAGTAAGTTCTTTAATTCTTGGCAATGTTTCATAGTCATGTTTACATCTTGTTGTAAAAGATTCTTTAAAGTTGGATCTTTTGCGACACCAGCCATTACAGCAGATTTTGTCATACAAACGTTTTTAAAAGTTAACATTTCGTGTAATTCATTTATTTCAGGAACGCCTTTTACGTTTTCTTCCAAGATTTTCACCCCTCTTCTTTTTTGTTACAAAGGGAGATAGGAGTGAAGTAATCAAAGTAAACAAGTTCTGTTATGAAAGGAATCAATCATTCTTTCTCCTATTTCCCTCTGCCATATTATGAGGTTAAAACTAGAACTTATCCCTCAAAATATAATTACCATAAAATAGTATATATATTTTTCTGTGATTCATAGCATATTAAAACCATAGGAGGTGAAACGATATGGCAAAAAATAATAGTAAAAGCCGTAATGAATTATTAGTTCAAGATGCTGAGAATGCACTTGATCAAATGAAGTATGAGATTGCACAAGAGTTTGGTGTCCAACTAGGTGCAGATACAACTTCTCGTGCAAATGGTTCTGTTGGTGGTGAAATTACAAAACGTCTTGTAGCTTTAGCAGAACAACAACTTGGCAGTAGAATTAATCGTTAACTTTATTTCAAATTAAGTGATTACAATTATTCAAATCAATTGAGCATTAGAACAATAATGTAAATCCTTATAACAATTGCATTTGTGCTCAAAGATTGTTAAGAAAATTCAGTAATAATCTTTGAGTATTTTGTTTTGCTTTCAAAGAACAGAGTATGGGAAGGCGTTTCTCATGAACGGCAAGCGAAATGTTGTACGAAGAAATATAATTCATAGTTTGCTACTTATATTGAAAAGCATATTTATGATGTTTTTTTGAAAGGAAGGTATTTGAAAATGGGTATATTAAGTGTAAATCCTCAAAATGAACCTTTACATTATGGAGAAGTTTTTGATATTTGGAGTGCTCTTCTTACAGTGCAAGGTTCCATTGCCGGATATCAAGTATACATAAATCATACTGGTGATGAAGAGTTAAAGAAATTCTTAGATAATTTAATTGAGAATGATATGAATTCAGAAGTAGAAGAATTAAAAGAACTTTTAAAAGTAAATGGGGTCGCTTTACCACCTGCGCCTCCAGAACGACCGGTTGCATCTATTGAAGATATTCCTCCAGGTGCACGTATTAATGATGCAGAAATTGCGGCTGCTGTTTCAGCAGGGTTAGCAGCAGGACTTGTGACATGTAGTCAAGTGATGGGAAAATGTCTTCGAGAAGATGTAGGGATGCTATTTGGACAATTTCATATGAAAAAAGCGCAGGCAGGTGTTGCTTTACTGCGTTTAAGTAAGAAAAAAGGATGGGTAGTTTTACCTCCATTACATGTGAAAAACTCTGATCAAGCGTAACACAAAATAAAGAAGTGGTCTATGCCACTTCTTTATTTTTCTTTATTGGATGATTTCTCGAATTGGGATTTGTTTATTGTAGAAGAATCTATATATTCATCTGACATTTCCATAGCATAGTTATCATGGTGCATTTGATTATGTTCTCTTGATTTATCCTCTTCATGTAGTACTACCTTCTTCATATAAATATGGAAGAAAACTTCTATCCCACCTATAATCAAAGCAGCTACAAATGAAGAAAAACCAATATTACGAGTAAAATCTGAATTAGTTAATAGGTATGTTAGAAACCAAATTCCAAAGAAGCTTAAGCCAAAATCTGCGATTGTCGCAATCATGTTTCCATACTTAGGTAAAACAAAGAGATCTCCAATTAAATAAGCAGCTCCTGTAAGGAAAAGAGAAATCAGCAATATCCTAGGAATTGAAATGTCTTGAAAAATACCGAGTATGATTAATAATACTGCAGTAATAGCTGTATATTTAATTAATAAGGCAACAATATGTTTCATTATTTACCTCCATTATTTGAAAAGTATATAGAATGAAATATTTCATTAAAAACGGGTTATGCTTTTATAGAGCGTAACCCGTTTCACTTTGTGAGGGAGGTTTATTTATTACATGATATCCCATGTCACGTTTTTGGTTTTTGGTTTTTCGTTCTCCTACACAGTACTATTTTGTGGAGTATTAGTATAATTTATGCAGAAAAAAAGAAAATGAAAATTCCAAAAAAAGGATAAATATTTTCGGGTATTTTTATACATATTAAGAACAAGGAGGTGAGATACAATGGCAAACAATAACAGTGGAAGCCGTAACGAACTATTAGTTCGTGGTGCTGAAAGTGCAATCGATCAAATGAAATATGAAATCGCACAAGAGTTTGGTGTACAACTTGGTGCAGACGCAACATCTCGTTCAAACGGATCTGTTGGTGGTGAAATTACAAAACGTCTCGTATCATTAGCTGAGCAACAACTTGGCGGTGGCGTTACTCGTTAATTTTATATACGAAATGGATATAGAGGAGAGGCATGCTGTCTCTCCTTTCTCATACATTTTTTTAGT
>NZ_JAKUFX010000083.1:0-25806 GCF_022663635.1 Bacillus cereus group sp. BfR-BA-01356
CTTTATGAAGACGTTTAGCCACTTCCTATCGAATCCAGTGGATTTATTTTCAAAATCCTCTAGCAATATTTTTTGAAAATGTCCCCTTGACTTTTCATAGTTGGTCTTTCACTTTATAAATAGGGCATGAATGTCATGTTTTGGCGTGAAATTTTTTCTTTTTTTTGGTACCCTTAAAAGATTAAGAGAGGAGAATTCTGGATAATGAATCGTAAATGGTTATTTTGGATTCCTGTATTACTATGGATGGGGCTGATTTTCTATTCTTCGGCACAACCATATAAAAAGCAGGATATGCGTTCAGATATTGAACAATATGTAAATGTTGAATTTGTGAAAGAGCATTTTTCATGGGTATCTATTGATTATGGTGGAGGAACCCCTGTTAGTATTGCGAATAAAGGTGTAGGCGGATTTATTGAGTTTTTCCTTCGTAAAGGTGCTCATTTTATGGTGTTCTTTATGCTAGGTTCATTGATTTATTACGCTTTTCATCGATCAGGTCATTCGAGGAAAAGATGTTTTATATATGCCCTTCTTTTCGTTGCGGGTTATGCAACATTTGATGAAATTCACCAATGGTATACGGGAGACCGCACACCAATGTGGCAAGATTCATTGCTTGATACGTGCGGCGGATTAACGGGAATTATAATAAGTAATTGGTTTTGGAATAGAAAAAAGCGCTAATCTCATTTGAGATTAGCGCCTTTTTTTGCGAGTAGTAAAACTCCACTTAACTGGCTTGATTCAAGTTTCACTTTATACACCAAGTAATTCTTTTAGTTCGTCTGTTGATAGTTCAGTCATCCAGCTATCGCTTGTGATGACCGCATTGTTTAGAGATTGTTTTCTTTCTAGCATTTCATCAATTTTTTCTTCTAATGTTCCTGTTGTAATAAGTTTGTGAACATGAACAAATCGTTTTTGACCAATGCGATATGCGCGGTCTGTTGCTTGATTTTCCACAGCTGGATTCCACCAACGGTCGTAGTGAATGACATGGTTGGCAGCGGTTAAGTTTAATCCTGTTCCGCCAGCTTTTAAGGATAAGATGAAAATGTCATACGTTCCGTTTTGGAACTCCTCAATCATCTTGTCGCGATCTTTTTTCGGCACACTACCGTTTAAGAAGAGGACACGCTGGCCGAATTTTTCTTCTAGCACACGTTTTAGCATGTTCCCCATGCCGATATATTGAGTGAAGATGAGGCAACTTTCATTTTGATCTTTTATATTTTCGATGAGCTCCATTAACGTTTTTGTTTTCATAGAGCGTTCAACGACATTTTGTGGCTCTTCTTCTTTTAAATAAAGAGCTGGATGATTACAAATTTGTTTTAGCTTGTTCAGCATAAGTAATATAAAGCCGCGTCTTTCAATTCCACTTAATCCTTCGACATTTTGCAGTGTATCTTGAACAAGTTGTTCATATAAGGAAGCTTGTTCACCAGTAAGAGGACAGTAAGCTTTTTGTTCTTGTTTATCTGGTAAATTTAATGCGACCGTTTGATCTTTCTTCGTTCGGCGCAGTAAAAATGGTGAGATAAACCGTTGAACTTGCTGGATTTTTCCTTCATCACGATCTTTTTCAATCGGTGTGACGAAGCGACGTTGGAATTGCCCTAAGCTTCCGAGATATCCATGATTAATAAAGTCGAAAATGGACCAAAGTTCAGCAAGGCGATTTTCCATCGGCGTACCAGTTAAAGCGATTTTGTGATTTGCTTGTAAGTTTCGTACTGCTTTCGACTGTTTCGTATGTGGGTTCTTAATATTTTGTGCTTCATCCAAAATAACAGCATCCCAGCATAATGAAGTTAGTTCTTCCTCATCGAGTTGAGCCAATGCATAAGATGTTAATACAACATCTGCTGATTGAAGGAAATCTTCAAAAGAATTGCCCTTATCTCTATTACTTCCGTAATGTAATTGAACACGTAAATTCGGTGCGAAACGCTCAAATTCTTTTTGCCAATTTCCAAGAACAGATGTCGGCGCTACGATTAATGCAGGGCCTGTTTTGAGATTGTTTTCTTTTATATATAGTAAGTAAGAGATTGTTTGAATACTTTTCCCGAGTCCCATATCGTCAGCTAGCAATGCTCCAAATCCAAGCTTTCGTAAATATAATAACCATTCAATGCCGTGTTGTTGATATGGACGAAGTGTTGCGTTTAGTGAAGTAGGGACATCTACTTTTGGAATATCTCCAATATGAAGCAGCTTTTGGAATAGTTCCTCATAATATCCATCTAGTTCAATTTCAATATCAGTAAACGGACTATCATCTTCTACAATTTCTGTTTCAGCCGTATTTGATAAATGTTGCTGCAGGACATCTTTCATCTCTAGTCCGTATTTATCGGCACGGTTCATGAGTTTCCTTACTTCTTCGATAAAGGCTGGATCTAGTCGCATCCATTGACCGTTTATATTAAATAGACGTTTGTTTTGTTCAACGAGTTCAAAAAATTCGCTTTCTGATAAATCAATGCCGTTCGTCGAAATTCGCCAGTCAAAATTAACGAGCGTATTCATACCGAAGAACGATTGTGTTTGTACTGTATTTTGCTTCAGCTGGACACGTAATTTCGGTTTTGTTGTTTTTAAATTTTGCCACCATGATGGTAGTAAAATTGTAATGCCGGCTGCAAGTAATTCATTGCTTGCTTCTGTTAAGAAGTTCCACGCTTCTGTTTCAAAGAGCTCATTTCGGAATGTATCTCCTTCTTTTAACCACGGTATGAGCTTACTAAAACCTTCTTGTGTTTCTGTAATCCGTTCTTCGTAATCGTGCCATCTTTTCGGTAAGGAATCGATGTTTTCATATACATATATGCGATGCGCCCCGCGCTTTGGTGTCACGATTGTTTCAAGTTTCCACATTTCAAATTCTTCTTGTGGTTCTTGCAGTCTTAGTCCGATTGTAAACGGAAGATCATCTTCAATATAACCAATTTTTCGAAGCCAATCTTCTTCATGTAGTGCTGTTTCCAATTGTCTTTTCGTAAAGTCGTAATGTTCATATAGTCTTTTAGCATCTTCCCAGCCGTCATTTGAGCGATTATCTTGTAATATGCTTTCATTAACTGCTGCTGAGAAAAGAGATGCTAATGTGTCATCTTCAATTGGCGTATTTTGAACTTTCCAAGATGGTTGTTTGGGCCAGTGCTCCATATCTGGTACGAAGCTACCACTCGTAAAGGCATCCCATAATTCATTTGCATCTTTTGTAAGTGCTGTAATAGGGCCGTTCAGTTGAATATGTGCAAAGGAATTCATTGGTTTGTTTGCAATGTATTCAAAGGCTTGTGCATTTGTTAGTAGCACACCTTGTTTTCCTTCGAAGGTTGCTTCTTTTAGAAACGTACCGTAGAAAGAAGTGGAGTGCCATGTGAATGCATTTCGTTTCCAACTTGTTACGGATAATGGAGTACCGCTGTCATCTTCTCCCCAAAGGAACCAACCTTGACTAACATGCTGGAGCCTAATTGTTACTTCAGTTTGATTGATCATCGATTAATTTTCCTTTCCGTAATTCCTCTTGTAGTGCACGCAGACGTGAATGGAGATTGGCGATGTGAATAATGAAAGCATCCCATTCATCGGTGCGTTTTAATCGTTTATATAATGTACGTAATTTCTTTAAGTAACGAACTGCGCGTCTATATGATTTACGATTTCGTTCTTCAATTGCTTCTACAGCAGCAAGATGATAAAGAGGAAGTGCTGCTTCTGGTGCTTCTTTCTCAATATCTTTCAGTGGTTCTTTTAACAGTTCAATTGCTTCAAACCCATATAAGAGATGAAGCTCTGCCCATGTGTGATACTGTTTTTTCGCGAGTACGTACTGTTCATAGTTTGTGAAACTATACGGTAATAGTTCTTGTAAAATCATTTCAAAACCAGCTTGTTCATTTGTATGTGTTGCGTATGTTTCATACATGATTACAAATAGCCGAACGATATCTTTTATAAAAATCGTATTTTCGTGATCTTGGAGCGTTTTCTTTACTTGTTTATACGTAAAGGAAAGCCAGTTTTTTGCACGATCCCACTGCATGGCACTTAATAGTTCTTCTAACCAATAGAAGTATAGACTCACAACAGAAGCAGGCTGTTTTTTTAGTAAGTCCATCGCTAGTAGATCTTCTTCATTTAAAAAGAGAAGGTGAGAAGACGCTAATGCTTTAGATAGTGGATTGATTTTCGTATCGATTCGTTTTTCTTCCTCTTGTATTTTCTCTTTATTGTTTAAAAGTTCACTCCATATGTGGCGATAAATGAAAAATCGCTCTTGTGTATAAGCGTCGGTAGAGAAGAATACTTCATGAACAAGACGAGCTGTTTCTTGCAAAATTATTTCAGACTCTGAAGGAATCGCTTCTGATTGTAAGTCCCGAACGATGGATTCCACTTTGTCTACAAATAGGCGAACGACATTAACAGGTTGGTGATAAGAATACGTTTTGTTTGCTTCGAATGCCTGGATTTCTTCTAATAATTTTTGAAAGCAGTAAAGTGCTGCATGTAACCTGAATAATTCATGTATGGCGATGACGCGCGGAGCTTTCCGCTCAAGCTTCGTATAGAAATCTGTAAAGATACTCATAAGAAAATACATTTGTTTATAAGTAAGGCGAGCTTGTTCTTTTTTAAATGATTCATATTCTTTTTCAAAATATGATTCCCAACTTTTATAATCCGTTTCTTCAAAAGCTGATGATTGCAATACTTGTCTTGCAGTTCGAATAGGAGGAAGGGAAGGTTTCGTATTATTTTTAAATAAAGTTAATACATCTCCTACTTGCCCGAAACTAGACGCTGCAGATAGTAATACAGCGAGCATATGCTCACATTGTGTTGGTGCGAAGCAATCACAATAACTTTCAGCGACATTACGAATCGGAATATGAACGCTATATACGTTGCCTTCCGCATCTACAGTTCCTGATAGTGTATAACCATCAAAGTCAACGTTGTAGACAACACCACTACGATATAGGTGCCGAGCTGTAGCGACATGTTCCTGATCAGCTGTTTGCTGTGGATCTAGTCCTTGAACGAACTCATTCGCAATCATCATAATTTCATCTTTCGTAATTGAGTGTTGCAGCATAATATTCCTCCGTACACATATTTCTTTCCTTTACCATTATAAACAAAAAATGCTCAAAACAGAAAAAATGAAATTTGGATTACATAACTTGAAAATCATGGTAATATATAAAATGTTAATTTCATATATAAATATATATGTATAGGAGGAGAAATGATTTGTCAGATTTACAGACGAAGTTAGGTAGTGGAATGAATAAGTTACAAGAAGGAATAGAACAAGGGAAAATGAAGTTGCAAGTTGCACAAGAAATTGCTCAATTGAAAAAGGGAATGCAAGTGCAAATGCAGAAAAAAGCAGAGGTTCTATTAGAGGTTGGACAGCAAGTGTATGTTCAATTAAGAGGAAGTGGAGTAAATGAAGCGAGCTTAAAAGAAATGATTGCTCCAGTTCAAGAATTTGATGTAGCTATTTATCAAGCAAGAAAGCGCATTGTTGAATTGCAAAAACAACAAGGTGAAAAAGCTACATGTGAATGTGGTGGACCTTTATCAATAAATGATAAGTTTTGTGGTTCGTGTGGAAAGCCTAACCCGATGTTAGCAGTAGAAAATGAAGGTGAAACGGTAAATTGTATTTCATGTAATGAGCATATCGATAAAAACTCTACTTACTGTCCAGTTTGTGGAATTAAGCAAAGTGGGGAGTGAATTAAATGTATTGTCGCACATGTGGAAAACAACATGGTGAAGAAGTAAATTATTGCCCAAATGAAGGTAGTATGGAGATTGCAGGAGCTATAGATGCAGTAACATTAGAAAAAGATACTGCAAAATACTGCAGAGGTTGTGGCAGTGAAAATGCTCAAAAAAATTTATATTGTCAAAAGTGTGGGTATTCTTTATCTGTTGTGAAGAAAAAAGAACAAACTGTAAAATTGCCTACAATGGATGGTGCTCCTAAAGTTGAATTTAAAGCAGATAAAGCCGTTTTACAAAAAGGTTTTATTGGTGGGGCTGTTGCAAGTATTCTCATGTTAATTGCTGGTTGGATTGGTAGTTTATTATTTGCCTCTATGTTAAGTGAGATGTTTAGCAAATTTGCGAAAGAATTAGAAATGTTGCCAAGTTTTTATTCGAGTGCAACTTCTACGATGTTAAGTTACCATTTACTTGGTTTTACAGCTAACGATGATAGTGGATTGATATTTTCTTTATCTTGGCATACTCCATTTACATTATTACTAATCATTCCATTTATTATTTTCGCTGGTACAGGAATTTGGTTAGGGAAACAGCATGTTGCGAAAACGATTAAAGATCAAATCTTTATGGCAGCAACAGTTGGTATTATTTATGGAGTCTTTTTATTCATTATAAGTTTTATAGCATCACAATCTTTTGCAATCCCATTCTCAGAAGCAGGTAAGATTACGGTTGGCTATTCAGCGATGAAGAGTTTATTGAGTGGTTTTGTATGTGGGACATTATTTACCTTATTAGGATTTATTGCTTATACAAGCAAAAACAATATGGCAGCAGCATTTCAAGAGTTAATGCCATATGGAGCGTCTGTTTATTACGGTGTTTCGGCTATGATAAAAGGACTTTTAGTAACAGCAGTAGCGGTTTGTATTATGGCGTTAGTAAGTAAGGAAGACGGTATTGAACCATTAAAAGAAATAACAACTTTAAAATCTGAAAGTACATTATTAGCATTAGAGTTAACACCTCAATTATGGAGTATGGCTCATTTTGCGCCGTTAGAAGTATCAAGTCCAGCACTTAGTAAGGAATTTACTAGAATTGGTAAGAAATCAAATGCATATGAGAGCACACTATCGTTTTCATTTATATCAGGCGTCTCTGTAAATGGCGTAGAGCTTAGAGAGATATTGATTTCAAAAGGAGCAAATGAGGGAAGCCTTGCAGAATTTGATAAAGTGAATAACGTATTCCATTACGGTTTATTACTGCTTATTATTCCATTGTTCTTTATGTTTAGAGCGGGAAGAAAGTTAGCTAAATTACCGACTGCCAATATATATATTACATTAGCGGTATGCAGTGGTTCTTACACAATTATGATGATTGTAATGAATATGATTTCTAAGTTCCAAATTAATGTTTCAGGAACTGTAACAAGTTTATTTGGAACAAGCGGAACAGTACTATCTATGCAAAATTCATTTACATATTTAATTTTGTTTAGTTTTATTGTGACATATGTAGCGGCATTTGCTGGAATGAAATTAGTTAAAAAATAGGAGGAGAGCACGTTGAAGTTTTGTGGAACATGTAAAAAGAATGTTGCAGACCATTTGAACTTTTGTCCTGAGTGTGGGAGTAAAGTAGAAGTAATCGTTGATAACACTGCTGCTTCATATACAGAATTACAAAGCGAGACAAAACCAGTGAAAAGTAAGAAAAATTTATTTTTAATCATTGGTTTTGCCATTATTGCTGCATTATTATTTGGGGCATATAAATTTGGAGCATATAAGTTTTCAAAAGAAAAGCAAGTAAATGTAATGATTGAAGCATTCCAAAAGAAAGATATTGATGCAATTGATGAGTTTGTAAAAGCAAATGATTCAAGCTTAAAGATTAAGACAGAGGATCTTAAAGCGTACATGCGTTATTTAAAAGAGAATCCTTCTTACAACAAACAATTACTGTCTTATTTACAGAAAGAGACAGTAGATCAAAAGTTAACAAAAGATAAATCTTCATTTAAGGACGGGGAAATAGTAGAAGAGGGAAAAGAGTGGTTCTTATATCCAAAGTATAAGTTCAGCATGAAATCTTATTATATGAGCGTTAGTACAACTGCAAAAAATGCAGAAATATATGTGAATGACAAAAAAGAAGCAGAGCTTTCTAGTGATAAAACTTCGAAAGAGTTGGGGCCATACTTCCCAGGTACATATGTTGTAAAGGCAACGGCAAAGACAGAACTTACTGAATTAGAAACAGAGAAAGAAGTAGATTTAGCGGATGAACAGAGCGAGAAGGTGAAAGTGGATTTATCGCTTGAAGGCAAGTATGTAAGCATTTCTTCTGATGAAAGTGATGCAACTGTATTTGTGAATGGGAAAAAACGTGGAAAATTAAATTATGGAAGTTATAAACTTGGTCCTGTACCAACAGATGAAACAGTAGAAGTGCATTTAGAGAAAACTACTGATCTTGGTGTGATGAAATCTGAAAGTGTTAAAATTGGAGACCAAAGCACATATTACTTAAAATTCCCGAAAGAAACATCAAGTTCAGCAGTGGGCGAATTTGTAAGAAATCATATTTATGATAACGTACGTGCAATTTCATTAAATGATTTTAGTTTAATTGAAAATAATTATGATAAGAGCGGGAAATCGTATAAGGAAGACCGTGATTATATACAGTATTTACACAAAAAAGGAATTACAGAAGACTTATTAACGATGGAAGTTCGTAATGTAGAGCGTCAAAGTGCTACGAAATATAAAGTAACGACATATGAAGAGTACCATATTCGTTACGGTGATGGATCTGTGAAGTTCAAAAGTTTTAATAACGAACATATTATAACTGTGAATGGAAATGGAAAGATGTTGTATCATTCTCTTGGTGCAAATAATACGTTGAAATCAGAAGATGTATCTGGTCCAACTCGTTAATATGAGAGAAGCTGTTCAATATTTGAACAGCTTCTTTTTTGTAGCTAAATCGATATTTCGTGTCGAACCGTTGATATATCGTAAGTTATGATAGATATAATCAAAAAATCGTTGATATATTGCGATTTATGATAGATATAATTGAAAAATCGTTGATATATTTTTTTACAATTATGAGTGTGTTTCCTTTAGTATCGCTTGTACATATGGATCATGTAATATTTGCTCTATAATTGGTAACATGTTTTGTTCAAATGGAATGTCGATAGGGAATGGCTTTTGAGAGCCTGGTTTTATTCCATATTGCACAATTTTGTAATGTGTATTGTTTTCAGACTTGAGCACAATTAACTTATAGCGGTTATCATCGCCAGCGAGTGAAAAATCAATAGAAGTAGCGTTATATGTCACTTCATCTTTATATATGTACGGTTTTGGCGTACCAATCCAGTCTACTTTTGCTTGTACATTCATGGGCGTAGCCTCCTTATATGTATTATAAATAAATAAAAGCCAGCTCTCAATAAAGAGAACCGGCTTGTAATTTAGCAGTCATTGGTTATTTTAAAATTTTCACTTTAACAGTTTTGCGTCCCCATTTTTGAGCAGCGCTATCTGATCCAAGTAAGATATCGATACGGTTACCTTTAATTGCACCACCAGTATCTCCAGCGATAGCTTCTCCGTAACCTTCTACCCATACTTTAGATCCTAATGGGATTACTTTCGGATCAACAGCGATCATTTTCATATTTGGATTCGCAGTTAAATCATGACCCATTGCAGTTAATACACGGCCGCCATATGTGCCACCGTTTTCGCTCGGGTGAGCTGTATATGCTGTAGCTACAACTGTTAACTCACGACCACCAGAAGGTGTGTTAGTTTCAGCAGCTTTTACAGCAGGCTTAGCAGCTGGTTTTGCTTGTGCTGCAGGTGCTTGAGCCTTAGCTGGTGCTTCAGCTTTAGCAGGAGCTGTTGTTTCTTGTTTCTCAATTACAGGTGCTGTACCTGTTAAGAAAGGAACATGAACATAAGCTGTTTTCCCGTTATATTCAAATTGTAACCACTCATTTTGTACTTGGTTCGTTGTTTCGATTACATCGTCTTTCTTCAACTTTCCAAGAACCTCTGAGTTTGTGTTCGCTTCAGCACGTACGTTTAATACGTTAGCTGTTACGTAGTAGATGCTTTTTGTGAACTCTGCACTTACGAATGCGTCTTTACCGTCTAAAGTAATTTTTGACCATCCGTTCTCTGTATTTTGAACATCTATTTTATTACCGTTTAGTAATTTACCGACAACTTTTGATTCAGTAGTAGGGTTTTCGCGTACGTTTAGTACGTCTGTTGTTACAACAGTTTCTGCATTAGCAGATGATGTGAAAATCCCAAGACCAAAAACTGCTGCTGTTGCTATACCAATTAATTTTTTCATGATAGCCTCCATTGCGTTTGTTTTCGTGTCCTCATTATAGCAACAGATTTTTTCGGATTTGGGGAAAACACACAATTACAAACCATTCGTAATAAGTCATTAACATCCTGTAATATAACAAAAAATATAGGAAAGCGTTTTTCATTCTATATGACTCATAGGTTTCTAGTTATATTCAAAATATTTAATACAACATGTTTTTTTCGACGTAAATAATAATATTACAGGAATGTTACATGATGTTTACTAAACGATTACATTCCTTGAGTATTTTACCGTTTTATGGGTAATATAGTTATATAAACATAAACATTTTGTTTGTGAAGCTATAAACACGTGCTATATACTAGCAAAAAAACCGCATAATTGTTACAAAACGAAAGGGTTGTAAGGAAGAACTTTGCCCTTTTTTACATATGTAACACATCCTTTTTTAGGAAAATACATTCCTATCCGCGTTTTTCTCACACAATTTGACAGCAGTATTTCTAACTTGTAGCTCTTGCAGAGTGAAAAGGTTATACGAAAGGTAAGGCTGTCCATAAGAATTCGAATTGGTGAAGGTGAAAGTAAGAAAATCACCGCAAAATTATAGTTTTCTATCCGATTTTACATATCGGAATTTATGTTATTTACAAAAGCGAAACCTACGAAGGGGGATTTGATGAGGAAACTGACAAAAACATTCATCGTTTCATTAACATTATGTATTGCATTTACAATTTGGGGGATTATTCCCGAATCTATTATTGGAAAAGGTAGCTTAGGAAATGTAACAACCGCAATTCAAACTGCATTAGTTAGTAAGTTCGGGTGGTTTTATATTATTTCCGTGTCTATTATTTTAGGTGTGTCTATCTTTTTAATTGTTTCGAAATACGGTTCTATTCGTTTAGGTAAAGATGATGATGAACCTGATTATAGTTATATGACATGGTTTGCTATGTTATTTAGTGCTGGTATGGGTATTGGCTTAGTTTTCTGGGGCGTTGCCGAACCATTAAACCATTTATACGCACCTCCGTTTGGAGATAGTGCAACTGAGGAAAGTGCGCGCCTTGCACTGCGTTTTTCGTTTTTCCATTGGGGATTACATCCTTGGGGACTATATGCGTTTGTAGCGTTATGTATTGCTTACTTTACTTTTAGAAAAGGAAAAGCAAGTACGATTAGTGCGACAGTAGGTCCGTTATTTAAGGGCGGGGAACACGGGCGTATTGCTCATTCATTTGATGTGTTAGCTGTTTTCGCAACTGTATTTGGTGTTGCAACGTCATTAGGTCTTGGTGCGAAACAAATTGCAGGTGGTGTTAGTTATTTAACATCTATCCCGAACTCATTAACGACTCAGTTAGTTATTATTGCAATCGTAACAGTATTATTTATGTTATCTGCGCAAACAGGTCTTGATAAAGGAATTAAATATTTAAGTAATACGAATATTATTTTTGCATTTGCACTTATGATCATTGTATTATTTGCAGGTCCAACAAACTTTATTATGAATTACTTCACTTCAACAATCGGTTCTTATATTCAGGAATTGCCAAGTATGAGTTTCCGTTTAAGTCCATTAGACGAAGGTGGGAATCAATGGATTCAGTCATGGACAATTTTCTATTGGGCATGGTGGATTGCGTGGTCACCGTTCGTAGGTACGTTTATTGCTCGTGTTTCACGAGGTCGTACGATTCGTGAGTTTGTTATCGGTGTGTTACTTGTGCCGACCGTAATTGGTGCACTTTGGTTCTCTGTGTTCGGCGGTACTGGTATTCATATGGAGCTGTTTGGTGATGCACATATCTTCGACAAAGTGAAAGAAATGGGAACAGAAGTAGGATTATTCGCTATGTTCGATCAGATGGGCAGCTTTGGATCAGCTTTATCAGTTTTAGGTATTTTACTTATTGCAACATTCTTTATTACATCTGCAGACTCTGCAACATTCGTTTTAGGGATGTTAACGACACATGGTAGTTTAAACCCACCAAATCGTATTAAAATGATTTGGGGTATCGTTCTAGCCGCGATAGCTTCTACGCTATTATATATTGGCGGATTAGAAGCCTTACAAACGGCAGCTATCATTGCAGCATTCCCGTTCGTCTTTGTTATTTTCTTTATGATGGCAGCATTATTTAAAGAGTTACAAAAAGAAGGACGTATGAAGCGTCATTAATAATAGAAGGAAAAGAGCTGATTTCATATCAGCTCTTTTTTATTTCTCTATTTGCCTGTAAAAGCCCGATTGGTGATGGCTAATGAAAGTTTCACTTTATATAGAAGGAATTTGAAATGCGGGTAGGGGAAATAAAATACTTTACTATATAAGTAGTATGCCTTTTATACGAAGGGAAATCGATTAGTTTCGATAATTTTCGATATCTTTCAAATTCTATTCATATTTTTGACAAAAAATTGTCGGAAATGTGTTGTCACGTTTCTATATATGTGCTATATTATTTCCTGTAAGCGATTTCAAATAGTTTTAAAGCGCATTCAAGGGGGACATCTAGAATAATGAAACGTTACGAAAGAAAGTGGAAGCATATTTGTTTGAAACGTGTGGCACATCGTAGTGTCCAAGAAAGCACGGAACCTAAGACTGAAACGCGCAAAGAACAGCAAGAGAAGCAATTGGTTCTACAAAAATAGCAATCACTTTTTCGTATATAAATGAAGGTCGATCGTTCGTTAGGGGATGGACGTGAAATTACTTTCAGCTAAGGGGTATTGTCTGATATATAATTTATACGGCAATAAATAAGCACAGAGCATACGGCGCTCTGTGCTTATTTTTATTATTTATCTTTTTTGAATCGAACTGTCTTATCCCAGCCGATGACTTGTTTCTTACTCTTTGCACGTAAGTATAAGATTAAGCTACGAATAAATAAGTACGTAAAGAGCTGTGCGTACGTAAAGTACATAATAACGCTAATAAAAATATTAGTCGGTGTAAAGGTTCGTTCGACACTCTGGGCACTAAATAATTGAGAAACATATGTAATATATGCGACATACCACATAAATAGTAGCGGAATGCTATATTGAATTTGGAATATCCCGAGTAGCCCAATTACAAACCAAACGTTCGAAATGATTAGGAATAGCCAAAATACAACATACACTAGAACTTGTTGTAAGGAATGAACGAGCAGTTTTCCTTTAAAGAAGCTTAATGACGAGAACATTTTCTCTAAAATGTATAAATTCCCTTGGAGCCAACGTGTACGTTGTTTAATAAGGATTTTTAAATGCTCTGGTTCTTGTTCCCAAGTAACTGATTCTGGGACGATTGGTAAGAGATAACCTTTTTGTGTAATTCGTAATGTTAATTCGGCATCTTCTGCAATTGCATAAGGGTCATAGCCACCAAGCTCTTCTAGTGCAGAGCGACGAAGAAGCATATTTGTTCCTGTCAGTGAGCCTGTTTGGAATAGTAACCAGCGTCCAGATTGCATAAGGAGCTGGAAGATTTGAAATTCTAGCGAAATCATTCGCGTCAGCCAGTTTCTTTTTTCATTTACTGTACGAACATGTCCAACAGCCCCAACAGCATCTTCAGTTGTTTCAGCGTGCTCTACAAGCATTCGCAGTGCGTGTGGCTCAGGCTGGTTATCTGCATCGTAAACACAGAAGTATTCACCATCTGAAATACTAAGGCCGTAGTTTAGTACACGTGATTTACCCTTCGGTTCACCGGGTGGAACACGAATGTGACGAATGTGGGCATAAGCTTTGTCGAAATCATCGCCGATTTCAGGTGTTTCATCTTGAGAGTTATCATTTATAAATAAATGGTTAGCTTTCCTGGATATTCAATCTTCGCCATTGCCTCTAAAGTATCTTTAATAACGACGCCTTCATTATGGGCAGGTATGAAAATATCGACACTCGGATAATGTTCTAGCGTACGATCTTTTCGTTTACTATTTCGGTGAATTAAGCCCGCAATTGTTAAGAAAGAGTAGTAAACGAGTAAGCCAGAGAATAGAAAGGCCGTAAAAATAAGAACATATTTAATTGAAAATGTGATACTGATCCAAAAAACGAGTACGCAAAACAGAAGAAATAAAAGAAGTATAACGAGAGTCATCATAACAATGTCTGTCCTTTGTTTCCAATTTGCTCGCGTGAAATTTTTATATCTCGGATTGCTTCAGCTGCAAGCCATTGCTCCATTTTTGGCTTTAGGCGGTTCATTACAATATCAGCACCAGCTTCATTTGTGTTTTGTAATAAAATAACTAGCGTATTATTATCATATTCAGCAGCAAGGTCAAAATCATTCCTTACCGTTTCAACTAATAAGGAAGCTACACGGTCCATAACACTTTCCTTCGTATATTTACTAAAGGAAGTGAAATCAAAGTAAACAATAATGCCTGTTTCATTACGACGATTCATTGCAGTCGTTAATAAAGCTTGGCGTCTCTCGAATTCTTGTCTTGTTAGTAATTTTGATTCTCCAATATATTGTTCCAACGTTCTCACACGCTCAGTCAAAGTTTTATTTTCATGAATAACTTTTTTCAATAGGTGAGTTGTTATGTATACAATGAAGAAGTTAGCTGCCATCAGGAAGTGGGTAATCATATATTGCCATTGATCTGATGTACTCCATAAATGAAGCCATGCTTCATAAAACAAATAAAATACGGAAATAATGGTTCCTAGTATGAAGAAAATAAATGCTGTTTTGTCAGCTAAAAATAAGAATAGTACATTTACGATTACGTATATTATTGTAAAAATGAGCGCATGCTCATAATTCGTCACATGTACAGTAGTAAAATAAAATACAATTTGTAGAATCCACATAGAGAGGATTTTATAGAACTTATCTTTCACAAAACTTTCCTCCTTAAAGCTATTTCATCAATAGATACTTGTAGTATGCACAATTATTAAGAAATTGACCATGTCGTTACATTCTTTTGAAGGGCAACGATAAGTAGTATCGCTATTTTCATTAGAAAAATAAAAAGACTTAAACATTATTGTATCATAATGTTCTAATATTTGGTATAAGGTGATTAATAGATGCATAAAAGACGCTTGGATTGCATGAAAAAAGTCTCCTCTTGTAGAAAGAGAAGACTCTATATAAGTTTATAGGAACATCATACCTGCAACTGCTGCATTTAAGAAGTTCGCTAATGTACCAGCGATAACTGCTTTAATCCCTAATTGTGCAATTTGTTTACGGCGAGTAGGAGCTAACGTTCCTGTTACACCTAATTGAATTGCGATAGAAGAGAAGTTTGCGAATCCACAGATTGCAAATGTTAAAATTAGATTTGTTTTGTCAGAGAACTCTGCCATGTGTGGTCCTAAGTTTGCGTATGCAACGAATTCGTTGATTGCAAGTTTTTGACCGATAAAGCTTGCTGCTTGTACAGCTTCACCAGGAGAAACCCCGATTAAGATTGCAAATGGTGATAATAAGTAACCGAAGATTAAATCAAGGCTAAGTTTAATATCGAACAGAGAACCAACCCATCCTAATAATCCATTTAATAAAGCGATTAATGCGATGAAAGCCATTAACATTGCTGCTACGTTAATAACAAGTTGCATACCTTCAGATGCACCGCGTGCAGCTGCATCGATAACGTTTGCGTCTTCACGTTCTGTAGAAAGTTCAACGTTATTATCTACTTTTTCTGTCTCTGGCATAATGAGTTTCGCAATTAATAAGCTTGATGGAGCTGCCATTATTGCAGCTGCTAATAAGTGCTCTAACGGAATACCCATTGCTGCATAGCCGACAAGAACAGATCCAGCAACAGCTGTCATACCGCTTACCATAATAGTGAAGAATTCACTATTTGTTAAGCGTGCTAAGTAAGGTTTAATTAAGATTGGAGCTTCAGTTTGTCCTAAAAATACAGTCGTTACTGAGTTTAAGCTTTCTGCTTTAGAAGTTCCAAGAAGTTTACTTAATGCGCCACCAACGACGCTAACAAATTTCTGCATAATACCAAAATGATATAAGATTGCTACTAATGAACTAATAAATACGATTGGAAGTAGTGCTTGAATAAAGAATACAAATCCCCAAGGTCCTTTTGCGTTGACTAAATCCCCAGCAACGAACTTAATTCCCTCGTAAGAAAAATTAATTAATCCTTGAACACCGTCAGCAGCGTGTTTTAAACCTGCTTTACCAGCATCCCATCGTAATACGATAAATGAAAATGACATTTGTAATGCTAGCGCAATTAAAATTGTGCGCCAATTAATAGCTTTGCGGTTGGAAGATAGTAAGAATGCAATTGCTAATACTCCAATCACGCCGCCAATTCCCCATAAAAGATTCATGCAGTGTATGCTCCTTCCTCATAGTAAAAACAGTGTATAAACCAGTTGTCTATACGTTTACGAATATAACATCTTAAGTAACTTATCATAATGGACATCGGAGGTCAAACGTCTAATGAAAAGTTTAAATAAAAAGAAAATTCTTCAAAAAAACACATATGAAATAAATAGACATGAAATAGGTTATGTTTTTTATGGGAATATATACATTATGATAACGTTATGCATTGTTTTTGCAGAATAAAGTGTATGAAATGGAAGAATGGATACATTGTTTTTGTAGAGAGAAGGTAGGAGAAAGGGAGTAATATGTTGAACTCATAGCAAAAAAGCCTTCTAGTAAACTAGAAGGCTTTGAAACTATTAATTAAGGTGCTTTCGTGTATCCTAAGAAGTGGCTCTTCCAATAAGAGTTACTTAATGAAGCGATTGCTACACCTTTATCTCCAGCTTGGATAAATGATCCGCCCCCAAGGTAGATACCCATGTGAGAAGGACCAGATTTATAAGTGTTTTGGAAATAAATTAAGTCACCAGGTTGTGGACTTGAAGTTTTTGGTAGGCTACTCCAATATCCTGCAACACTTTGGCGGCTAATGTTATGACCAAATTTCTTAAATACGTGGTAGATGTAACCACTGCAGTCAACACCGTTAGCAGAAGTTCCGCCCCAAACGTATGGTACACCTTGCATTGATTTTGCATATGCAAGTACGGAAGAACTGTCGCCGCTATTATTGCCCGTATTATTATTGTTATTGTTATTGTTTTGATTGTTATTTTGGTTATTGTTAGGCTTATTATCTACTGCGCCTCCAACTGGTGTTTTAGATAGGTAACGTGTTCCGATATAACCAGTTTGACCGTTGTAGTTAATTTTGCTCCATCCAGAGTTTTCAGAGATTACTTGAACCTTCTGACCTTGTGGAAGTGCGCCTATGATTCTATAATTTGTACCTTCGCCGCTACGTACATTTAGTGCAGAAGCATTAATGTAATAGTCGCCAATTGCACCTTGGTTAGGTTTTTCAGGTTGTTTTGGTTGCTCAGGAGTAGTAGTGCCACCTTTAACGAATTTTACAAATTCGCTACTAACAAAGCCTGTTTTTCCTTGGTAATTTACCTTAAACCAACCGTTTTCAGATCCAACTACGTTTAATGTTGTACCGTTTAAAACGCCACCAATTACACTATGGTAAGCGGCAGGGCCTGTACGAACACGTAAAGATGTAGCGTTAACTACGTAAGAACCACCAGTTTGAATAGTTCCATTATTGTTTTGCTCTTGTTTGTTGCCTTCTGTAACGTTTTCGTTAGAACCGCCTTTTGTTACGTAGTCTTTGCTTATATAAGCAGTTTGTCCTGCGTAATTGATTTTGAACCAATCTTGAACTTCGCCAACAACTTGTACTACTTGCCCTTTTGTAACAGAACCTACAGTTGTGTGAGAAGTGCTAGGACCTGTACGAACACGAAGGGAAGATACATTTACTGTATAGTTTCCGCTTGCTGGTTTTACTTCTTGGTTATTATTATTCGTATTGTTGTTTGAAGAACCCCCATTAGAAGAAACGCCAGATACGAATTCGCCACTTACATAACCTACTTGTCCATTATGGTTAATTTTCACCCAACCATTTTCTTGTCCAATTACGTTTAATGTTTGTCCTGCATATACACGTCCAGAAACAGAACTAGAAGTGTTAGGAGCTGTACGTACACGTAATACATCAGCGGTAACTTTATTGTTTCCACCTGTGCTTACATTGTTGTTTGCTGCTCCACTTTTTGATACAAATTCGCCACTAACAAAGCCTGTTTTTCCGTTAATGTTAATTTTGAACCAACCATTTTCTTCGCCAATCACGTTTAGTGATTGACCGTTATAAACGCGTGAGATGATGTCGTGAGAAGTGCTTGATCCCGCACGAACATGTAAGACGCTCGCGTTTACCGTATAAGATGAGTTGTTTGACGCAGAAGCTTGGACAGTTGTAGCAGCTTTTTGTGTATTTTGTTCAGGTGCAGCTTGAACACTATCAAGTGTAGGTGCTGCTCCTCCTGCTACAGACACTGCCGCAAGACCGGCAAGATACTTTTTCATAATTTGTCGATTCCTTTCTGTCTGTAATGTAGTGAAGAAATATTTACCAACTGTTAAAAATTCTAAAGAGCATGTCGATTACTGTCAAGGCTTATGTGGGAATCTGAATATGACAAAAAGATTACAAGAAAAAATCAAGGCATAAATTTACACCTTGATTTCCATTTAAATGCATATATTGAATGTGAAAGGACAGAAATTATTCGGGTTTAAGAAGATGCCATATTGGATTGTAACAAGATTTGATTAAATGATTTTTGCAGTTTTTTGGTGATAGGCCCAACTTGCCCATCTTGAATCGCGGTTCCATCAAGGTGGGTCATTGGTAAAATTTCAATCGTTGTGCCTGTAAAAAAGCATTCATCTGCTTGATAAACGTCACGAACGCTGAAAAGTTCTTCCTGTACAGGTATGTGAAGAGTATTCGCTAAAGAAAGGACATATTGACGAATAATGCCATTTAAAATAAGGTGATTGGCTGGATGTGTGTAAAGAGTTCCGTTTTTAATTAAAAAGAAGTTGGAATGGCTTCCTTCCGTTACAATACCATTCCTTACGAGAAGTGCCTCTTTACAGCCTTTTCGTTCAGCTTTCGTAGCAGCCAGTACGTTTGGTAATAAATTTAATGATTTAATGTCACAGCGTAGCCATCGAGTATCGGGTTCTGATATAGCGCGTATACCATATTCAATCCATAAGGCTGGTCTTTCTTTTTTTGTAATATAGGCATAAATTGTCGGAGGGGTGTCATATGAAAATACATGTGTGCGAGCTTGTACACCACGAGATACTTGCAAATAAATTGTGCCATCTTCGTGGAAATGGTTTCGTTCAATTAATTTGTAAAGTAAAGTGATGAGCTCAGCTTTTGAGAAAGGGAGCGATAATTCTACTTCTTCCATGGATCGATATAATCTCGTTATGTGCGGATCTAATAAGTGAAAGTTCCCTTTATATAGGCGAATAACCTCGTAGACACCATCTCCGAACTGCGAACCTCTCTCTTCAAGTTCTATGTACGTTTGTTGTTTTGTTGTATCAATAACTTCATCATTCCAAAGTACAAATTTTTCGTATGCCAATTTCCGTCCCATCCTTTCGTAAGTACGTAAGTAACGTGAAACTTTCATTCATGCGAGATAAAAATCACTATAGTAATTTTTATGTAAGCAATTCTCTACATATGACCGTATATGTATTTGTAAATCATAGAGAAGTAAGGATGGTTTACCCCGCATTAACGGGCAGTAAAACTCCTACTTAAAAATTCGGGTGGAGCAAAGAAGTGAATTGGGCGAATAACTGCCCGTAGCTGCCCGATTGGTGAGGGCTGATTAAAGTTTCACTTTACAGCATTTTGTATATACAAATTCGAAAATAAGAATGAGAATCCTGCTTTTAAATAAAAAAAAGCAACATTCTTATGGAATGCTGCACAAGGAGGGTAGCTATCTTTCATAGGGACATTGTCTCGTTGAATGTTTTGTGTATGGAAACAAAACATGTTGAAAGACAATTATAAGAAAGTAGAAACAAAAGATTTACACACTTCTTTAAGGGATCTTACGAAAGATGAGAGATAAGAAATATGTAGAACCTCGTTTACATATTTTATTATAGAGATTTTCCATTAACACTATGTGAATATTTGGTAAAGGTTATGTAATTTTAAAGTTAATGAATATAAGTAGTTGTATGGAAGAAAATAAAAAAAGAGGCTGAGATTACTCAGCACTCTTCTTTTCTTCTTTAATAACTGTTTTTACTTCACCAGTTTTGATCTTATTACTTTCAGAGAAGCGAAGTAAGTCACCTTCAATGATTTTATCAGACATGTTCAATTCATTTTGGGCGCGATCAATTAGTGGTTGGGATTCTTCTTTCGGTAATTGTACAACTTCGCCAGTAGCACGGTCATAGAATGTACTGTTTGTGTACATGTATTTATCTGTAACGAAGCTACCGTCACGAAGAACAACGAATCCTTTATTATCAGGTGAGAATACATCATGACCGAATCGAACGTCATTTGTAGAATCTACACCAAGTAAGTTTAGAATAGTTGGTTTAATGTCAATTTCACCAGTTGGTTTCGAAATTGTTTTACCTTCTTTTTGACCTGGAACGTGAATAAACATCGGTGTTTTTTGTAAGTTCATATGGTCAAATGCAGTGATTTCTTCTTTTCCTAAGAACTGTGCCATTGCACGGTTATGGTTTTCAGAAATACCGTAGTGGTCACCGTAGAATACGATTACTGAGTTGTCGTAAATACCTTCTGCTTTTAGACGCTCAATAAAGTGTTTCATTGCTTCGTCTAAGTAACGAGCAGTTACCATGTAACGGTCAAATACTCCATCACCAGAATTGTATTCATCGATTAATTTTGTACTGTCATCGTAAGTGAATGGGTAATGATTCGTTAAAGTAAGGAAGCGAGTATAGAATGGTTGCTTCACTTGTTTTAACATATCAATAGATTGATCGAAGTATTCGATATCTTTTAATCCCCAATTTAATTTTGTTTCTGGCGTAATCTTGTAATCAAGCTCGTTGTAGTAACGATCATAACCAAGTGCTGGATACATAATGTTACGGTTCCAGAATGTTGCGTTGTTTGCGTGGAATACCGACGTGTGATACCCTTGCTGACGTAAAATTTCTGGAGTTGCTGTATATTCATTGTTACCGTGTGTGAAGAATACAGCACCACGGTCTAGTGGATATAACGAAGTATCTACTAGGAATTCAGCATCAGATGTTTTACCTTGACCTGTTTGATGGAAGAAGTTATCAAAGTAATAACTTTCTTTCGTAAATTGGTTTAAGAATGGTGTAACTTCTTGTCCGTTAACTGTTGCACCAATTAAGAATGTTTGTAATGACTCAAGAGAGACAACAATTACGTTTTTCCCTTTTGCAGTACCGAACATATTTGGATCTGGTTTACTTTGTGTTGTTTTTACGTAGTTCTCTGTTTCTTGTAATTTACTACCGTCAGCGAATGCTTTTTGTGAACTTGATTTTGCTTGTAAGCCAAGATCGTATACTTGGTGTACATATAATCCTAAGTTTTTAACAAGCATAACGCGGTCGAATGAACGTGTTAATAGTTCTGGGCGTTCAGCTTCTGCAAGTCCTAAGTTTGCGAAGAAAATAGCAACTGTTGATACGAAGTATAGAGAACGCATCGGGCGTGCTACACGCTCTGTAGGTGCAAAGTTCTTCATTTTCTTTAATAGAACGAAGAAAACGATAATGTCTGCAAATGCAAGGATAATTTTGTAGTTAAATAATTCTTTCACACTAGAACCTAAACTTCCGAAGTTAGATGTTTGTCCTAGCACCGGTAATGTAACGAAGTCATTGTAGAATCCGTAGAACATTACGTTACCAACAAGAACGATTGTTAAGACAAAATTAATTCCAAGTGCTATATAGTTACGTTTTTTCCCTTTTGCAAATAATGCAAGACCAACAAGCAGTAATGATGCTGCTAATGGGCTAAGGAATAAAATGAATTCTTGCATGAAAGATTCAAGTTTTAAGTCAAAGCTTGTGCGTGTAATAAGGTAAGTTTTCAGCCATAAGGCTAAAGCTACGAATACAGTGAAACGCACATTTTGAAATTGTGATTTCAAGGTTTCTTTCATTCATTTCCACCCTTTCTCTATCAGGCTTGGTCGATTTTGGAGCGAAAAATGCTAAAATAAAAAATACATAGTTTTCTTGGCCATAAGTAAAGGTTCTATATTCACCCATATACGACTATAACTATGCATACCCTTTTGGTTTCTTTTGTTGCTCATAAGCATAACGTCATTTCTGTATTATACAACAAAATTCATTTCTGAGAAACACTATAACATTTTACATTTTTTGTATAAGATTTGTCACTACCAGAGAAAACTTTAACATTCGTTTATATGTCCGTCAACTAGAAAATATAACAAAGGTAGAGCAGAATGTTAAGTGGAAGTGAAAATTTTCTTTGTTGAGAAATAAGAAACGAAGATGGGTAAGGGTTATCTAGAAATCTATTATATGAAGGAAATCGTGTGAAAATTAACGAACACTTGTTCTTTTTTAGTTTGTTTGTTACAATGAAAGTTCATTGATAGGTTTTGTGTAATTTCCATGAACTTTTACTGATAACATATTGTAGCTTATTTCTTTTTAAAAATAGGGAGGCTTTTTACATGAAACAAAAATTTTCAGTTGAAGCGTTTTGGAAGAAAGTAAAACATGTTGCAAAGCAAGCAGGGCAGTCGGTCATTTATGCAAGTTTATTACTGTTTTACGTTTTGCAAAGACCCGATGTTCCAAAACGAGTGAAAATTATTGTAATTGGAGCACTTGCTTATTTTATTGCACCGATTGATGCGATTCCAGATTTCATTGCTGGAATTGGCTATACGGATGATTTAGGGGCGTTAACGGCCGCACTAATACAGGTGTCGTTATACGTCAATGAAGATGTGAAAGATAAGGCACGAGTGAAGTTGGCAGAATGGTTTGGTTCGGATATAGACACAACATTTATCGATCAGAAATTAGGTCAATAGGTGAAATCTGTCATGAGGTGACAGGACGAACGTAAGCGAGGAAGTGCATTATGCCATCAGGAAGAACGCATACGAAAATAAACTTAATATCCCTTCCGGTTGTTTTGTTTTTGCTCTTTTCGTATGGATTAACAAATTTTGATTTTTTATTAACTTTTGCAATTGGTTTTTTAGTAGGTACTTCATTTTTAACACCAGATTTAGATACGTACAGTAATGCTTATAACAAATGGGGTTTCTTACGTATATTTTGGTATCCTTATAAAAAAGTAATGCCGCATCGATCTTTCTTTACGCATACGATTATACTTGGTGATGTGATTCGTATTGCGTACATGTTAATCGTCTTTTCTCCATTTTTATTTCTATTAAATGTAATCGCACTGGATGGTAATTTAATAGAAATTGCGAAGAAACATGAGGTTGAAATTGTAACGTTCTTAATGGGAATTGTTGTGGCAAGTACGCTTCACATTATAGCGGATAAAGTGAATACGCGCCGAAAGAAAATGATGAGAAAAAAGAAGAAACGCAGAAGATAAAGTGAACGAATTAGGAAAAGGACCCTTGCAATTTGCAAGGGTCCTTTTTTAAACAAACGTTTGTTTAAAATTAAGCTTTCAGTACTTTAATTCCTTTTACAATGTTCCAGATGAAGTAGTATAAGCTGATGATTCCGCAAATAGCTAAGACAATCATTGATCCAATTCCAAGTGTTACATCTGGTTGATCAGATCCAAGACCCATAATTCCTAAAATAGTTACGCCAATGAATGTAGCGATACTTGGAATGATGTGTGTCCATAGAGCACGTTTTGCATGTGGTTTTGTTTCAGCGTCTCCTACAATCCAAACAATAATAGGGAATAAGATAGGGGCAAATAGTACACTAAAGTATGATAACGCAGCTAATATTTTATTTCCGTTCATATATATCACCTCATAAATAATTTCTGTTGTTATACTATTATTATGCAATAATTTTGGCAAACTTCCTATCGATGAACATTACAAGAACGTGACGATTTTGTAAGATTTTCTGTTAAATAATAAAATTTTCAAAAAAATCTTTTTTAATAGAAATTGTTATGGTACAGTATAAATGAAAGTTGTTGAAAACGTTTTCTTAAACGTTTTTTTATTTTAGACTTAAAGGTATGATGACCTGATAGTCTATTGATGAGGTTATTCTATTTAAAAGGGGATTCTTTAGGGGGAGAGAACAATGAACACATGGACACAAGTTTATGATCCATTCGGAAACATTTGGATTTCGGCAGCGGTAGCACTTATTCCGATTATCTTTTTTTTCTTAGCTTTAGCAGTTTTCCGCATGAAAGGGTATGTGGCAGGATTTATTACAGTTGTACTTACAGTTTTAGTAGCGTTATTCGCTTATAAAATGCCGTTCACGATGGCAATGGCAGCGACCGGATATGGTTTCTTATACGGATTATGGCCAATTGCTTGGATTATCATTATGTCGGTATTTTTATATAAAATTTCTGTGAAAACAGGTCAATTCGATGTGATTCGTGCATCGGTATTATCGATTACGAACGATCATCGTCTACTCGTTATTTTAATTGGATTTTCATTTGGAGCATTTTTAGAAGGAGCGGCAGGATTTGGGGCACCAGTAGCGATTACAGCAGCACTTCTTGCGGGGCTTGGGTTAAATCCTTTATACGCAGCAGGTCTTTGTTTGATTGCAAATACTGCACCAGTGGCGTTCGGAGCGATGGGAATTCCGATTACAGTTGCTGGACAAGTAACAGGTATTGATCCACATAAAATTGGACAAATGGCTGGGCATCAATTACCGTTCCTATCATTATTTGTGCCATTCTTTATCGTATTTTTAATGGATGGATTTAAGGGGATACGACAAACGTGGCCTGCGTTACTTGTAGCGGGTAGTTCATTTGCGATTACGCAGTTCATTACAGCGACATTTTTAGGACCAGAACTTCCGGATATTACATCGGCACTTGTAAGTTTAATTAGTTTAGCGCTGTTCTTAAAAGTTTGGCAGCCGAAAGAAATTTATCAATCTGGGCAAGCAAATAGTGAAGTAGCAGCAACAACGACAGCGGCATCGATGCCGAAATTAACGTTTGGAAAAGTAGTGAAGGCATGGTCCCCATTTATCGTATTAACGGTTATGGTAGTCATTTGGAGCCAAAGTTTCTTTAAGGCATTATTCACTCCAGGAGGGGCTTTAGAAAGTCTTGTATTTAAGTTTGAAATTCCAGGTCTGCATAATCTAGTAATGAAAGCAGAGCCAATTGTAAATAAACCAACGCCTTACGAGGCAATTTTGAAGTTTGATGTATTATCGGCAACCGGAACAGCGATTTTAATTGCGTGTATCATTTCCATGTTTATTTTGAAAATGAATGTAAAAGATGCAGTAGTGACATTTAAAGAAACGTTAAGCGAATTAAAAATGCCAATTCTATCTATCGGATTCGTACTAGGGTTTGCATTTATCGCAAACTATTCTGGTCTATCTTCCACGTTAGCGTTAGCATTAGCCGGAACTGATATGCTCCCCCTATAGTAGACAGAAAAAAGAAAGCTTTATATCCTGTCTACTATAAGGGGGATTTTTTTATGGGGAAAATTAGAAGAACATATGATGAAACATTT
>NZ_JAKUFX010000084.1:0-25669 GCF_022663635.1 Bacillus cereus group sp. BfR-BA-01356
TTTTACATAAAATACTGGTCTAGTTTCGTGATGTCTTTTTTAAGCAATTTGTCCTTTGATAACTTCAAAAGATATTATTTTTCAGTTGACATACTACCGCAGGTCTTTTTCAACGTCTAGTTTTAGGCGTTTCATTACATTGATATTATCTTTTTCTTTATAAAGTAAAAATGCTTCTTGTGCCCTCACAAATAAGCTGGGCTGTTCGCTAAATCCACCACTATCATAAATTTTAGTTAGCGAATTATAATAAGAATCATTTTCCTTTCCACCATACATCAAATGAGCAGCCTCCAGATCTCTTTTACTTACTTCCCAAAAACTATGTTCATCAATATTTAAATTAAATGTGGATTTAATGTCCTGTATTATATTCTTCACATGCTTTTCATCTCTAACTTTTCTTTCTTCGAGACAATCCGAAGATAATTCTGGTGCATCTGATTGGGAATGTACAACGTGTTGTATCGATACACACAGAATAAATACGCTTAAAATGTAAAATATTTTTTTCATATTTACATATCACCTCAAATGATTTAGATACTATATCATTTGAGGCTTACAATATTCTTATGCTAATAATAAGAAAGATCCTATAAAATAAAATTTTTATAGGATCTTTCCTTTTAATATTGCTTTATCAAATTCACGGGCGGGGCAATTACCTTACTACTTTTCACATCATATAATCCTATAGGTGTTACTCGTATAAAAGGCAAGTGCGTCGCAGAAAAGAATAAAATTGTAAATGCTGGATCATCATGCGCGTAGCCACGCTCTTGTAGTAATTTCACCATCTGTTTCTCTTCCTGTATTAATTCTCTCATTTTTAAATTAGACATAATCCCGAGCAATGGTAATGCTATTTCGTGTAATACTTCATTCTTTTCAGCTATTACCATTCCCCCGCCAAGCTCTTTTACTCTACGAAAAGCTGTAAGCATATCTTCTTTTCTTTTTCCGATAAGAATGATGTCACCTGTACCAGAATAAGAGCTAGCAAGCCCACCTAGTTCTTTCGCAAAACCTTTCACAGCTATATTCACTTGCCAACTGCCATCACGAGCAATCATCATAAAGAAACATTCATCATGATCTGTGGACAATTCATCACAGTCTATATTGATTTCACTAGTGTATGGTTTTGTAATAACGTTATTTAATAAGTGTATCCCCGTTTTATTAGAGAAAATCATATCCTCTTTTTCTATGGACCAATCTAATGATAATGGAGTTACTTTATGTTTACTCCAGTCTATATGTAATGCTTCATGTGTATTTACACCGTCACGCTTCACCCATTTCCCCTTTGCAAGGACACTGATTGGTACTGGGTTTTCTTTACTTTCTAAAATATTGATATTAGCAATTCTACCTGTCGCAATCGAACCATGTACATGTTCCATATTATAATAGCGAGCAATATTATAACTTGCCATATCGTATGCATCTATTACTGGTACTCCTTGTTTTATCGCGGTAGAAATCATAACGTTTGTCATTCCATTCTCATAAAACGAAGGATGTGAGCCGTCTGTTGTAAAAAAGAATCTATCAAACTGCTTTACGCCTAGTTCCAACAATTCTTTCAGTAAAACTTCTAAATCTGGGCGGATTGAAGAATTTCTTAAGGAAACAGTGTAACCTTGCATAAGACGAGTGAAAGCTTCCTGCCCTGTCATCGCTTCATGATCACAATCTGTACCTAACAGTTTTAACTTCGCTAAAGTCGTTTCAGATGCACCCGGAAAATGTCCTTCTACTTTCTTTTGCAATCGCTTCGTTTCCTGCACCCAAGTTAACATTTCATCATCGCCATGTAATAGTTTTGGCCATGCTGTTAGCTCGCCACCTTGAAGAACCGCTTCATGCTGCAGCCACTCTATTATTTCTTCACGATTAAACAAAGATTCCCCGTTTTGCAATTCAGTCTGTCCGTCAAAACGGCACCACCAATACACACTTGCTGGAATCTTATTGAATTCATCTAATAAACGAAATGCTTCTTCACGCTTTAATGTGAAAACTAAAGTTAAATTATCATTAATAAAAGTTGTTGTCCCAAACTGCATCGCATGATTCGCTAGCGTCTCTGGGTTATACAACTGATACGGATGTGCATGTGGTTCTATGTAACTGGGTACGACATACTTTCCTTCGCAATCAACAACTTCACACTCCGTTAATTGCTCTGGCAGCTGCTCCCCTACGTATACAATTCGATCATTATATATCCAAATGTTCGCTGTCATCCACTCGCGCATATAAGAATTTAAATATGTTGCATTCTTTAATAATATGTGTGTGCTTCTCTTACCATCTAGTACTTCAACATGTTCTCGTAATTGTTTATTACTCCATTTATAATGATTTTTCCCCATTGTATTCAACTCCAAATCAACTCATAATTATTTTGATTAAAACGAGTAATATTTAACTAACTAAAGTATTTTCCATTCATAACTCCCCAATTGGTGCCCCTATATCCTTCATTATATGTAAAAATTTTAAAAATAACAATTTTCAGAACTATATGCATACCTCTTTTATCCAAAATAAAAAGATTGTCATGTAACTGACATCCTTTTTTATTTTGTCGTAAGCATTAAGATTGATTTTCACTTTGGAATACACTTGATGTCATATCATAAATGCAACTACTGTCCATAGTTACGAACTTAAAAAAGCACCTCTTTTAAATATAACTATAACAAAATTCCATTCACTTTCTTTTCATCTATTTATTAAATTCAATTTGCATCATTTTATTAAACTGCGGAACAATATCGACCCCACCTATAGAGTTGAGACTGATAGCCAATGTATGTTTGCCTCCAATTACTCCCCCAGCAAAAGTTGTAAATCCAGGAATTCCTCCTCCATGCCCCCAAACTGAAACACCGTTTGGAAGTTTAGTCTCATAGATTCCAAGACCGTATGCGTCACCAACCCCTTTGCCTTCTATAGGAACTGTAGTAAGCATTTCTTTTAGCTCGCGTTCCTTCAGTAACTTACCACCGAGTAAAGATGAAAAGAACTTATTTAAATCATCCGCATTAGAAATCATATCTCCAGCTGCATTAGCTAAACTCGGATTATAATACGTAATGTCTTTCAACTCGCCTGTTCCTTCCATTTTCACATATCCACGAGCATGATTCTTTCCTGGGATGACGGGTGAATTTCCTGGTAAAAACGTATTTGATAGGTCCAAAGGTTCAATAATTCGCTTTTCGATTTCTTCCGCATAACTATTTCCAGTTATTTTTTCAATAAGCATTCCTAGTATTACGTATCCTGTGTTTGAATACAACCAGTCTTTACCCGGCGAGAAATCTGGAGGCAGCGAAAGGCCTATTTTCACTATTTCTTCTGCTGTATACGTTTTTTTCGAATTCATTATGTCCGCGTCTTTTGACTTTAAGTATTCAGCGATACCACTCGTATGATTCAAAAGTTGTCGTATCGTAATTTGATTACCATCATACCCATTTCCTTGCACGAGACCCGGTAGCCACTTTTCAATTGGATCGTCAAGTTGTAAGCGATTTTCTCCTACTAATTGAAGAATAGTCGTGGCAGTAAACGTCTTCGTCACACTACCAATCCGAAAGCGATAATCCGAATTCACCGGTTTCTTTGTACTTAAGTCCGCCACGCCTGCAGTAAAACTATTATTTTTTCCGTTATTAGACGCCTTAGCTAATATTCCTACAGCACCAAGCTGTACTGTTTCCTGCATTACTTGTTTCCAGCCATTACGATTCTTTTGATCATGTACTTGTGACGAACTAGAAATATTTTGGGTTGACTCTGCAGTCACAGTAAAACCAGGTGTGAATAGAGCAGTACCCGCTAATAAAACTGCAAAACTTGCTAACTTAATTGAATTACATTTTTTCATAAGGCTTTCTCTCCTCCATTAATATCGGATTGATTCAGGCTATACTTTCATCCTATATGATAAATCTCTCTTTTTTCTTATCCATTCCTTACGAAATACTTACGTTTAAATTTAAATAGGGTAAACTGAGGAAGAGTTATGCATGCAAATAAAAAGAGAACATGTTTTCATTTTTTATGTAAACATGTTCTCTTAAACATTTAAAATTCTATATCAACTTTTCATCCTATTCTTTACACAACTAATTTATATTCCTTTTTACCAGCCCGCACTAGCATTCATACCATTTCCAATAATAGAAAGTAATAGCGGCCATAATACTGGTCCCAATGTAAGAAATACATTTAGAAGTATGAGCATTCTATATCCACCGGTGAAATTGTGATTTTTACGATTAACAAATACTAAACTGATTAATGATATTATAGTTGTTAAAAATAATACTAACATTAGCAACCAATACCACACCATTAAACTAAGACTCCATGGTGTTAATAGCTCATGTATGATACAAAATGAGATTCCTAATACAGAAAAACTAAAACTAGTCACCGCTGTTTTTATAAGCCATTTATTTATTTTTTTATCGTATGTATTTTTACAATATAAATCTATTAAAGTATATAAAGATAAATATGCCATTAATACACCTATCCAAGACAATAACCAGTCTCCGTCCCCTTTGAATAATACGTACAGTAACCAACACATACCTACTGCAGAAAAAACAAAGGAAATAAGTATGCTTTTTAATACCGATTTCATTACATTTTCACACCCTTAAAAAACTTAAAAATTAATTATAGTTTATAAAAATTAAGTATAGGTTAACATGTAATGAAGTATAAGTAAATAATGTTAATTTTGTTTACCTATTTAAATACGGTTTCATATAAGAAATAATTCATGTTAATCAAATTTCCGTATAAAAAAAGAAAAGGTGGATATTTATGTATCCACCTTCCCATCTCCCTCTACCCACTTCATTATTTCTTTCACATCTAAATCCGTATACGTCTTTTCCCCATAACGAACAGACTCATATAACGAGATAATATCCCTTGTTCTACAAATTCTTTTTAACCATTGTTGCATCGTTTCATAGGACCTTCTCTGTTCATGAAATGGTAATGTTCTTTCCCATTCAACTAACGTTTTTCTTATCTTATCTGTCGGTAACGGCTGTTCTAACTGATGAATGACTTTTTCATTCTTTATGCTTCTTACCGCAGTTTGCTTTGTGATCGATTCTTTCTCCTGTACTATTTCTGTTTTCGTCAATTTTTTCCTAATATACTTGTAGATGGCATATATAATTGATATTGCGATTATCACATAAAAAACTATAGTAATCCATACATTTGAAAGAACAGAAAGCACGTCATTCCATAGACTTTCTCTTTCGAAAGGTTGAAATTTTTTACCCGTTTTCGTTCTTATACCTGTATCTTCTACTTCTTCATATTCATCTTCATCTATTTTGGAATCATCAAAATTTTCACCTATACTAGTAAAGTCATAATTTCTTTCCGATATTGTCTTAGTCTTACTGAAAAAACGCTCTTTTACTATGTCTTGTACATACACAACACCTTGTGATAACGTTATCGCACTAATCGCAAAGAAAAGTATGATTAAAGTTCTTACACTCCATAACTTCACTTTCATATGCCGCTTTTTATTCACCATGACATAAGCCCCTTCTTATTCTTTCATTACAATCCATTTATTCGTTCTACTGTATTTCTTTGGTGAAGTACCAATAATTAAAGGAACCGCATCCAGTTCCTTTCGACGAAAGCCTGCTGTGTAAAAGTAAGAAGAAGATATAGGCGTATCTTGGTCTGATATCGAGGCAAGTACCTTTAATACATTTTGCAAATGTTTCCGATTATCCCCATTTTTTATATGTAGCAAACCGTTATCTTTTACACTATTGATCCATACTTCAAACGAACAGTTTTGCATAAGAAGTTGTTTGCATATACCTGCTGTTAATTCAATTAGTTCCTCTATATCATTTCGCAAAGAAACACCACTTTTATTTTGCAAGTTGAGATAAATCGCGTATTTATCACATTGTGTTCGCTCATACTTTTTCGCAATTATCGTCCCTGTTTTCGCTGTTGCACTCCAGTGGATGGAACGAAAATCTTCATTTTCATAAGACTTTACTCCCATTACTTTCGTTTCATCATATAAGGGTGAAGACATCGCTTTTCGAAATCCTCGTGACCATTCTTGTAATTCAGGAACTTGTATTTTCGGAACAGCTGGTAAGACTAAATAAGAGGGCGTATCAACTTGTTTATATGTTATATGGTTCGTTATAAATCCAAAGAGATCAGTAATAACAATTTCAACTTCTTCCCATTTCGCGATGCCTCTTTTTAACGCTACAGCTTGCAAATCAAATGAAACTGACTCCCTTCCTTTTAAATTAAAATTCATATAATAATTTGAACCTGTACTATGATTTTTGTTTATTTCATCATGATTCCAAGTTAGCTTATTTTCACATTTAAATCGAAATACGATATTAAGAATAGGAAATATCGACTTGTTTGAAATTTTCATTTTGCACATATTCGTTTCACCTATAAAAACATTCGAATTCCCTTGACTGTATTCCCATTCAACACGAGATACTTTACGTATATATACATGCATAGCACCTATTAAAATTACATATAAAAATACGAGAGATAAAAACAGTAGATTACTTGAAAATACACTTAAAATAACGGCTACAACTGACATAACCCCCATTACGAAAGGCTCCGCTAAAGGTGTATACACAAGCTGTTGATTCATCGTACATTCTCCACTGGCACACTAATCGTATGAAGAATTTCTTTCATAATTTGTTCTTTCGTCGTTTTCATCTCTCCCTCAATCGTTAACGTTAAACGATGAGCACAAACTGATGCAGTGAGCGTCTTAATATCATCTGGCGTACAGTAATCTCTTTCATTTAATATTGCTCGTGCTTGAATCGCTCTCATAAATGCCAACGTTCCCCGAGGGCTTACACCAATTTCAATTAACTCATGGTTACGAGTTGCTTCAATAATTTCAAGAAGATAATCTTGCACATCATTCCCTACTAACACTTCTCTTGCACGCTTTTGCATCGTAATAATTTCTTCACTTGAAATAATAGAGTGTAATGTTTCTAACGGATCATTCATTTGAAACCGATTCATCATTTCCTTTTCAGCTTCTCTCGTAGGATAACCTTGGCGAATCGTAAGTAAAAATCGGTCTAATTGAGCATCTGGTAACGGAAATGTGCCCGCTGATTCGAGTGGATTTTGCGTTGCTATAACTAAAAAAGGTTCTGGTAATGAATGTGTCTGTTTCGCAATTGTAACCGTACGCTCTTCCATAACCTCAAGTAACGAAGATTGTGTTCTCGGTACAGCTCGATTAATTTCATCCACTAATACGATATTTGCAAAAATGGGTCCTAACCTTGTTTTAAAATCCGATTCCTTCACATCAAAGTATTCAAGGCCAATAACATCTCCAGGCAAAGTATCCGCTGTAAATTGTATTCTTTGAAATTTGGCGTCCACACTTTTAGCCAAACTTTTCGCTAATGTTGTTTTTCCTGTCCCAGGTACATCCTCTAATAAAATGTGTCCTCTTGCTATTAGAGCAATGGCTGCTAGTTCTATCGATTCGTCTTTTCCTATAATAACCTTCGAAATATTATTAGTAATTTTCTTTAATGTACTCATATAGTATCTACCACCTTTTAATTATCTAAAAATTAAGAATATACTTTTTCCAAATTATAACATGTAATTCGAAGATGAAATAGAGTGAAAATGAATCTTTTATTTTTTCTTCATTGCACGCAAAAAAGCACCTATTGTCGTATATTGACAATGAGGTGCTTAACTCAATCCAACAGCCTTCTTTCCCTCTAATTTTTAGTAACAATACATCCTTTTTTCTGCCACGCATGCATTGTTTTCAATTAACTAGTAAAATGCATTCTAATATTACATATAATAAAAACCATTTCGATTTGTTCGTTATAGAACTTCCTCTACATCGACACTCTCTATCTTCACTTCATACATATTTGGGATGTTTGCTTCTTTTGGTACCCATGCATAATAATTTTGATCATTTTCTAACATAAATTGAACTAACTTTGTTTCTGAAACATTCCAGAAATTTTTAAGATTATCGATGTAGTCCTCTAAATCTTCTTTATAGTCCAATTGTAATATATAATCTCTTATCGTCAGGGCAAACACAATTAAACTTCCTAATAGATTTTTTTGCTCATTTTCTTCTTCATACTCTTGTGGTAAGAACCACACTTGACCTATTCCTATCGTTTTTTTGTATTTCTCATAAAAACTACTATCATCCATATTCTCATAATCATGTATTAATTCATTGACTAATGAATGCCATTTTGGCGGAATAATATTTTCCAATGCAGGATTATGTTCAATTCCTTCTACTATATCCTCTATTTCTTCTGTCTCATCTTCATAGTGATATTCACTTAGGTCTATATGCTTAAATTTCATTTCATTTTTATAATGTGCCAAATCATATGGATAATGATTATTATCTTTTAAACTTATATCATCCAGTTCCAAAATTTTCGCAAGCGCTGCCGTTTCAAAGCTCCAATATCCTACATATCCAGGTTCTTTATGCGCATTTTTCCACTCATAATCATAATGACCTTTAAACCATTCTTTCTCCATGTACGTTTGTAATCTTTTAGATGCTTCTTTTTTATCTATTTGTGCAAGTTCTATAATCTCTCTCGTTTTTGCATATGGATTTTCTTTATAATATCTGTTCGTCATGTTTGTGTATCCAATATCACTAGCGCATAAGAGGAAATCAATTACTGCGTCGTTCATATTTTCCTTCTCAACTAGCTTGGCTAAACTTACAAGATTCTTTTTATCCGTTTCTAATAAAATCCCTAGAGATATCATCCAAATTAGATTTAAATATCCAACTTCTCTTTCCCCTATATGCCCCAAATCAATAAGAGCGTTGTCAAAATCTCCTTCTATTGTATGGATAGCTTCTCCTAGGGAATATTTTGCAATAATATCCTCTAACTCATAATTAAAGCTTGATAAGTAGGTTCCTTCTATAATACTATTATTATCCTTAGAATATCTTTGAATTCCCTTTTTCTCATCTTCTTCTAAACTTTTAATATCCTCTTTATTTTCTTGAATAAACTCTTTATTATATTCAATTCCTTCTCTACATTTTTCTTCTATAATTAAATAATCTCTCATTCTATTTGATTCCTCCTAGCTTCTAAATTATGGCCATTCTCCAATAATATTTCCCTTTGCATCTAATCTATATGTTTTTACTTTTCCGGTACTATCGACTTGTGATAGTACTCTTTCTACTTGATTTCTTTCCAGCGCTCTTTTAATCTTATCTGCCAATTTCTTATCTCCATCAACAGCTTTAAATATTCTACTTTTTTTGGTCTTCGCACCATTCAACCAATCATTAGACATTTGTCGTCCATCTTTAGTTTTCCCCAATTGTGAACTGCCAAACTTAGCCTCATCTATAACGTATTTGATCTTTGATTCTGCATTTGCATTTTCGTATAATCCATCAATTCCTTTTACTATTTTATCATTTATACCTGTTGGTGCACTTTTTCCGACTGGCTTTAAATCAAATCCAGCTTCTTTTAAACTTTGATTATTCAATAAATTGTCACTAGATTTTATTTCACCATAATTACCTTTTTGCTTATTTGTAGCTGTTTTTGCATCAAAATTGTCTACATTTGTATTTTTGTTATTGCTAGGTTTACCCTTACCACCATCTTTAGACTTCGCAAACTTATAAAAAGCTTCTATCAATTCACCTTGAGGTATTTTGGTTATGATAGTTCCACCAACACTAGAGAGTGCATAGGAAGCCTCTCTCTTAAATGATTGTAACATTTCAAGCGTAGGCTTCAATTCTTTTGCTAGTTTTACTGCATTAGCAAATGTACTTAATCCACTTGATGCTTTTGCTCCTTTTGTGATATGGCCTATTGAAGATTTAATTAAATCATTCAATTAATTCCTATATACAGATATAAACAGAAGGTGATAACAATATGTTTATGAATTTACTAACATTCAATTAGATATTATGGATATTTAGATAAAAAAATCCAGTGATAATTCATAATTCGTCTGCGTTTCAACATCTCGTACATATTTCCTAATTAGCTCTTACATCTAGCTCACTGGATCCATTACCAACATTACCCTTATACCTACTTTAATACAAACTAAAAAATCCACAGTGTTAAAATTTATCACTGTGGATTCCAACATTTATTTTTCTTGGCAATGCACCATATCATAAGGGTAATATGAACTATCTTTCAAGGTTGAATCATCTAATTTTAAAATTTTAGCGATTGCTCCACTTTCAAAACTCCAGTAACCACTATAAATGTCATGTTTATTTTCATGTGCATCGTACCATGCTTCTTCTAAATGTCCCTTATACCAATACTCCTTTATATATTTCTCTAAATTTTTTATAGAATTCTCTTGTGAAATTTTATTACTCTCAATTACTTCTTTTAATTTGAAATATGGATATTTTACATAAAACTCACTTTGCTCATAAAAATCTGATGGCTCACTATTTCTAAAAGCAATAAAATAATTAATCAGATAATCATTTAATCCTTCTTTCCTTACCATTGCTATTAGTCTATTAAATTCTTTATCTTCAACATTTAGCATTACTGCTATAGATATCATCCATAACATACGTATATATCCACTTTCTTTATTCCACACTTTTTCCATTATATTTATTACTTCAGGTAAAAAATCACGAATAGTTTGGATAGAACAACCTGCAGAGTACATTGCCCTTAATTTATTAAAATGATACCCTTGTAACGCTATATATCCATTCTTTACACCTTTATCATCTTTGCCTCTTTCCTCAATAACCTTTTCAACCAATAATAAAAACTTTTCTATTCTCTTTTCCTCATAATTGATAAATTTGTTAAAATATATATCATTTTTGATTTTATCCCTTAGCATAATTTCTTTTCCACCTTTTATACTTCAAGAATTTTCTTCACAATCGTTCCGTCAGGCATAACTTGAATAACAATTCTTTGAACATTTTCTGGATTCAGCAACATCTCTTCCACAATTTCATCTGCTTTTTCTTTTGACAAAGTACTATCTAACCTTTCACTTCCAAGAATCCAATCTTCACTCATTTGCTTACCATCATTTGTTTTTCCTAATTTGGATGTGTTATACTTAGCCTCCGCTATCACATACTTAGGTGGCGGAGGTGAATTTTCATATACAGCATCTATTCCCTTAACAATTTTTTGATCTAATGTTAATACACGATCATCACTAATTCTAGTATATGTTTGACTTTCAAAAAGTCATCCATCTTCATTTCACCATAATTCCCTTTACGCTTCGTTGTTTTTAAAGCTACTTCGCCACTTTCTACTGATTCTATTACCGTACGTTGTTGTGCCCTAGCTGCTTCTAATGTTTGGGCTACTCTTCCAGATTCCTTAGCTATTTTACTAGTTTTACCCGTACCCTTACCACCATCTTTAGACTTCGCAAACTTATAATAAGCTTCTATCAATTCACCTTGAGGTATTTTGGTTACAACAGTTCCACCAACACTAGAGAATGCATAGGAAGCCTCTCTCTTAAATGATTGTAACATTTCAAGCGTAGGCTTCAATTCTTTTGCTAGTTTTACTGCATTAGCAAATGTACTTACTCCACTTGATGCTTTTGCTCCTTTTGTGATATAGCCTACTTTATTTAGTGCCCTATCGCTTAATATTGTGGTAGCTATTTGTGTTAATCCATAGGTAGTCAATTCTGTACGACTCTCTGCATCTCCCTCTATCATATCTCGTTTTATTTTATTTGAAAATGCATGCCACATATTTTTTGCAGTTTCATCCAAATGGAAAAGTGCATAGGTTACATTAATAAAAGTTCCTATGTCCATATTACTTAAAGCTATTGCGGACTCGATTTCATCACCAATAGCTTTCCCCGATCCTCTTTGAATAGCTTCCCACATCTTTTTCGCTGTTTCAAACGTGCCAACTATACTGTCTGTCGCATCGTCCCAAGCATTTCTAACCGGAGATTTCTTCTCAATTATGTTATTTGTTTCTATATCTTTAATTGACTGATCATTTTTTCGAGCTGTTTCTTCTATAATCCCCTGAATCGAACTCACCCAATCCATATTCAACCCTTGTGTACTAAATGTACCACTCAATCCTTTCCCGCTTTGCACTTCAGCGAGTCCGGCTGTGATGCTAGCTGCTAATTGGAGGGCGGTGCTGTAGTTGTTGCTGGATGAATGATTGAATTCATTAAACACGCTACTTACTTTACAAAACCATTCGCAAACACAAAAATAGTGACAGTTGGATTCTCCAAACTACCACTATTTTTAAATTCTTCATTTATTAAATTCCGTATAAATTAGTTTTTTAACGTTACTCATGATGCGTAATATTTCGATTTGTTCGTTATAGAACTTCCTCTACATCAACACTCTCACTCTCAATCTTCACTTCATACATATTTGGGATGTTTGCTTCTTTTGGTACCCATGCATAATAATTTTGATCATTCTCTAACATAAATTGAACTAACTTTATTTCTGATCCATTCCAGAAATTTTTCAGATTATCAATGTAGTCCTCTAAATCCTCTTTATAGTCCGTTTCTTTTTAATACTCATCTTCAAATAGACAATTATATATAGTAACACCTGTTTCCTTTAACTCTAACGAAACATCCTCCACTTCAATACTTAACGTTTCTTTATCAAGATTCTTTATTCCGTTACTATCTAATAATTTTAAAATACTACTTCCTATTTTCTTAGATTCATCATTGTATGGCGAGGACTCTTCAACTAGTTCGATTGTACCATTAGTATATCTATATCTTAAATATTTAACCACTGCATATGGCGCGATTGCCGAAATCATTAGCATTACACAATTAATTTCTGATTGCTTCCGAACGTACTCACTGAATTCTACACTACCAAAACGAAATTTCACATCTAGTGGTAGAAGAATGTAAGAAAAACATGTTGAATAACTAAAATCAGTAATATTATCAACGTTTATATTTGATATTTTATTAATTTCTCCATCCCAAAAATGTTTATCAACAAATTTCCCCAAAACATATTGGAAATCACCTTGTTTATATAATTTATTAACAACTTTTAGTATCTCATCACTCATAATTATTCTCCTTTATTGTACAGGATACCCATGTATATTTCCTTTACCATCCATATGAACCTTTACCCTCGTTTCTCCATTTGGACCTATTGACTTTCCAAAATCATGCACTCTAACACTTCCGTCTGGCTTTACTGGTGTTCCTTTCACCCATGCTTCTTGTGTCTCTACTACTCCATTTTTCCCTGCTCCCCACTGCGATTTGGTTGAGACATTATTCCCATGACCAGGAACATGTTTACCCTGTTTTCCTGCATCAACTTTTGGAGCACCTGAAACGCCAGCATCAACATGCCCTTGACTTGCTAGTTTATCATTTTTTCCAATGTTCCCTGCTACACTGGCTCCCTGACCATCAACACCTGTACTCTTAACACTCCTACTTGTCGTATACTGATAATCCTCTTTCGGAGAATGCTACCCTCCCTCTGTGACATTTCCTACTTCAGCTATGACGAAGCCGTTTCCCTCACCTAGAATCCATTTGTACTCCAGTAATGTTTTTATTGCGTGCCGGATTTTTTCATTCCCCTGCAAAAAGGTTGTTTTTACGGTTGTAGCACCTTTGTTCCATAGACTTCCGATTTTGTCGGCAAATCCTTTTGCTGTGGAGGCTACAAAGTTTACTCCCTCTTTTACTTTGTGACTGGCTGTTTTTATGCCATCGACAGCTGCTTTTTAGTAGATCTTTTTATTTTCTCAATCTAACAAAATATTAATTTTTTATTTATTATATCTTATTTCTATACTGAGATGAAAAAAGCACTTATTGCCTTCCATAGACAATCAAGTGCTTTAAGATCATATGTTGTAAAATGTCATCTTACCTAAACTCGTACTTTTTTTCTATTCTATCATTGGACACAGTACCCAATGATGGGCCAACCATCATGAAGTACGTAATTTCAAACACTTATTTCTTTCCCTAAAACACTAACCTTTATTCTGCTTTTTAATCATTTCCATCCCATTCATAAATCTCTTAATAGAATCCTCATTCTTCAATAATTCACTTAAGTATAACAATACATCAAACTCTTCAGGGTCTGCATCATAATAAATCATTCCTGGATCAATAAAAGGCTCATAAACTATATTACAGATATTTTGTCCTCCTATTGTTACACTAAAACATCTTTTCAATTTTGAAACATAACTATTTGTACAAATTAGATCTTCTATAGATGTTTCAAATGATTTTCCATTATAGAAAAAAAATAGTTTGTTATCTTTAACATAAATACCAACTACCTGTCCATCTTCACTAAATCCTCCGACGCCTTGTCTAACCAACTTTACTTTATTTTTTTCAACTACTGAATATCCGCTAGGTTCTAATATAATATACGTTCCTGTCTTAGAGTAATTATTCATTATTATCATAAGTTATCCTGTCCCTCCTAATGCTCTAATCCTAATAGTGTGTTTATTACATCATCTTTTTGCATTGATTTTTGAATTATAATTTTCCATACTTGTTCATCTGATTCATAAATTCCTTTATCAATGTACGAATCTCTTATCTTATTAAACATACTCTCAGCTGTCGGTCCTATTGGATTACCATATTTTTTTATATTTCTTTCCTCTAAACCGGCTCTCTCCTCAGCAGTCATATTTTCCCTCGCTGCATTTTTTTGCCGATTACGTGCTTCTACAACATGTTCAGCTATTTTTTCTTTAGAAAATCCTTCAGATATCATTTTTTCGATATCATTTTCTAATTGTTTAGATGCTTCAAGATAATCTTTTCTTACATTTTGCATTTCTTTTGTCCATTCAACATTTGTAAAGTCATATTCTGGTTTATTATATGCAGTACCTTCTTTTGGTAAATATCCATATGCTCCATTATCATCAGCATGTATCTGTTTAAGTACATCGGGCTTTACTTTTTCTAAAGGTATTCCCTCACCCGTTTTACCAACACCAGTTTTACCCGTACCCTTAGCAACCCCCGCACTCCCAGACGTTGCTTTCTTCACATCTCCAACCTTTTTTAAATCATGAAGTTTATCAACTATTTTTACACCTTTCCCATATGGAGTCATCATCCCAACTGCTAGGAGTTTTTCACCATAGGTAGCTTCTGGGTCAAAGAGTGTGAAAAGATCACCAAAGAGAAAATCGAATCCAAACTTCGCCACACCGATTAAAAAAGGATCGAGTACTGGCCTTCTACCACCGACTGGATGGCCAAAAATGTTATGCTCCATTTCATAATCATCGGTTTCAACTTGGAAATCCTCACCTATATTCCCTTTTATTGTACCATTTTTAATTCCTTCGAGGTATTTTTGTGTCGCTTGTATCTCTTCTTTTGTAAATCTATTATTGATAGATTGATTTTCGCTGCTTATTCCTTCAATGTCGTTATACACATTGTGCTCTAAATCTACACTTTTTCCAATACCATTGTCAGATTTCCGTATTTTCTCTTCTATAATTATTTGAATTTGCTTTGCCCATTCCATATTTAACTTTTCACTATGAAACGTACCACTCACAGGACTAAATCCTTTCCCGCTTTGCACTTCAGCGAGTCCGGCTGTGATGCTAGCCGCTAATTGGAGGGCGGTGCTGTAGTTGTTGCTGGATGAATGATTGAATTCATATAAATGCTCAAGTTTTTCTTCCAGTTTTTTTCTCATTGCACCTAATACCGTTACGATTGCACTTACTCCGGGCATTGGTGTAAGTACTTCTATTGCTTCTATACTTGTAATCGATTGATTAATTCCCCGTATTTGTTCTCTTATTTCTTGTTCAATCACATCTGTCGAAGCAACTTTCGCTTGGAACTCATTTGGAAATGCTTCGTTTTGGCGAATTAATTCTTCACATAAGCATATGATTCCTTGCGCTAATGGCCGAAATGTTTGGACAAGGTAGGCTTTTGCACTACTGTATGTTTGTCCTTGTAATACTGTGTCTATCGCAAAGGCATCAATAGATTGAATGGCTTGTTCCATACTTTGAATCGTAGCATTACATATAGCGTTCATACTTTGAGTTTGACTTTGTACTTCTCCCAAATACATGTTTAAACTCATGTATTTGCCTCCCTTTGTAGTTGCTGCTGTTCATAGGAAAGGTCGTTTTCTTTCTCACTGAGATGCCGTTTTTCTTTAAGCAACGTCTCTTTTTCATTTTCTAATTCGAATGTAAGTTTTCTTTCATACTGTCCGATTTCTTGCCGCATATTCGTAAAAAGGTGAAACACTTCTTTGTCGCCGTGCCAAGTTTCTAGTATTCGGTTAAATAAACGATTACTTCTATTTTTCCATTCATGAAAACTAACCTCAGCTCGTTCTTGATTTTGCAGCGCGATTCGGTTTTCATTTTGTTCTTCAAATATATTTCGTAATTTTTGATTACATTGACTGATTCTCTTTTCAATTTCTTGACTCATCTTTTCTCCCTACCTTTTCCCCTTTACGTAGGTTGTTACATTATTGAAAAGTCTTTTGAAGTCCTGTATCCATTTTCTCAAATTCATTTGCTACGGAATGGATATTATCAATTGTTTGTTGAAAAGCAGTACAAAATTGTTTCGTGATCTGTAAATTTTGTTGATTTGCTTCTTGTGCCTTGAAGTTCACAGATAGTGTAGTACGCGTTGCCTTATTTATAGAGCGACTAGTAGCACTTTGCATTCTATCTGAAGCATTTCTCATTTTCGTTGCAAGTTGCGTTGCCGTATGCAAATTACTTTGAAATTCTCCCATTACTTACTCCCCTCTACCTTTTATTTACAAGAAAATTATAACACGGAAAAATATCCCAATAAACCAAATGTTCGAATTTAACATACAATTCACCACAGTTACTGAGGATACGAGCAACACTTATCAATCAACATAACTGAGTCCAAAATGGATTCTACTTATACAAAAAAGATGACTTCAGCCATATGCTAAAGTCATCTTTTTCTACCTTATTATTTTACTAACTCTCCATTATAAGCTTTTATATCAAGAGGAGCAGTTAAAAATTGTGCTGCTTTACTAACGAAAGATGTGAAGTGTTCACTCGTATTATGGCTCGCAACTGCTGCTTCATCTTTCCATACTTCTACCATCGTATAAACACTTTCTTTTTCTGTATCTTTATATAAGTCATAAGATACATTTCCACTTTCTTCTCTTGAACCATGAATGAGTGGCTGAATTTCTTCTAAAAATGCTTGTTGTTTTGCTGGATCTACTTGAAATATTGCGTGAATAATAATCATGGTGTTTCCCCTTTCATATTCCACTTATTTCTTTAAAATTACTTCCACTCTGCAACTTTTTCAATTGGAAGACGTACTGATTGGTAACCACTGTCAGCAGCTTTTCCGATTGAAATTAACATAACTGGTACGTGACGGTCTTTATCTAGTCCGAAAGCTTCTGCGATTTGATCTTTCTCAAAACCACCAATTGGACAAGTATCATAGCCGTGCGCACGAGCTGCTAGCATAAATTGCATTGCTACAAGACCACCGTCAATTAATACCGTATCTTTCATTACTTCTGGTGTAACCATTGAGAAGTAAGCTGAAAGTTTTTTCATTTGGTCTTCTTTTACTTCTGCTGGCATTAAGCCACGCTCTACTGCTGTACCGTAAATTTCCTCTGCGTTATCAAAATTGTTTAAATCACCAAATAAAGCAATCATTGCTGAAGATGTTTCTACTTGAGATTGATTGAATTTCGCAAGTGGCGCAAGTGTTGCTTTCGCTTCGTCACTTTCAATCACTACGAATCTCCATGGTTGCATGTTTACTGAAGATGGTGCAAGTGTTGCTTCTGTAAGAATTTCTGTCATTTCTTCTTTGCTAATTTTCACTGAAGGGTCGTACTTACGAATTGAACGACGTCCTGTTAAAATTTCGTTAAAATCATTTGTTTTTACTGAGTTAGTCATAGTTGTATTCTCCCTTTTTTATAATTCTTTTATATTTTCTTGAATGTGATTTAACATATTTAAAAGATTATCGCGTTCTTCCTCACTTAATCCTTTAAATGCAGATGCTGCAAAACGTTCTTTTTCTTCTTGAAACGCCTGAATTTTATTTCGCCCCTCTTCAGTAAGAGAAACTAACGTAATTCTGTTATCATCTGGATTTTTACGTCTTACAATCATTTCATTGGCCTCAAGCTGCTTTAAATGCCTTGTTATCGCAGCATTATCAATATTCACTTCTTGCTGAAGTGCTTTTTGACTAATTTCACCTACTTCAAATAATTGAAGTATAAGCTCTAATCGAGACTGGCTCATACCCGTACACCCTTCAAATTTCGAACTTACTTCTTTATTTAGAAAGTGTAATTTATATAAAATAATCGCTTCTTTTGAGCATGAACTTGTCAAATTAACCCTCCTTTACAATCAAAATAAAAACATTTGATGTATCAATAGTTGATATGTCAATTAATATAATCTATATCGATTTAGAATGCAAGCATTTTGTTTTCATTTTATTTTTTCCAAATTAAGGCGCTTTGTAGCGTTACAAATAATGTTAATTGCACTATAATAGTAATAATTTAAATGACTGGAGAGTGATTGATAATGCGGCAATACACAAATAGAAATGAGGAAATGAAAATGGAAAATGAAATGAGGATATTCACAAATGACAACAATAAATATAGGGATTGTCGCGCACGTAGACGCTGGCAAGACGAGTTTGACTGAGCGTATTCTTTATGAAACGAATGTGATTAAAGAAATTGGCCGAGTTGATAGTGGTAATACACAAACTGACTCAATGGAATTAGAAAGACAACGCGGAATTACGATTAAAGCATCTGTCGTTTCTTTCTTTATTGATGCTGTAAAAGTAAATGTCATTGATACACCTGGACACGCTGATTTTATCGCTGAAGTGGAGCGATCATTCCGCGTTCTAGACGGTGCAATTTTAGTTATCTCTGCCGTTGAAGGTGTGCAAGCACAAACAAAAATTTTAATGCGAACATTACAGAAACTAAACATACCGACTATTTTATTCGTTAATAAAATTGATCGTAGTGGAGCAAACACTGAAAAAGTTATGAAACAAATAAAAGAGGTTCTTTCAAATGAAGCATTCCCCTTCTATTCTGTTCTAAACGAAGGAACGAAAGAAGCCCGGATCATTTAATACAAATCATATGACGGTTGTATGGAACTGTTAGCATCATTTAATGAATCATTACTTGAATCATATGTAAATAACGAAATAATACCGGACGCACTATTAAGAGAAAAACTAGAACAGCAAATACAGCAAGCAAATGTGTATCCAATCTTTTTCGGTTCAGCAATGACAGGTATAGGAGTAACTGAAATACTTGAAAAACTTCCCGCCCTAATGCCAGCTCATACATCGGCACAAGAGGAACCATTATCCGGTGTTGTTTTTAAAATTGAACGTGAACCTTCTGGAGAAAAGGTTGCGTATATAAGAGTTTTTTCTGGTAGTTTACACGTTAGAAAATATGTGGATATACAGCGCGATGAGTCTCTACCACATAAAGAAAAGATTAAAAAAATGTGTATGTTTCATAGCGGAAATGCTGTTCAATCTACTATCGTTCCTAGCGGAGAATTTTGCAAAGTGTGGGGACTGAATGATATAAAAATTGGTGATATTATCGGTGAACGTACGGATTATATAAAAGATATTCACTTTGCCGAACCACAAATGGAAGCAGCGATTGATGCGGTACCTAAAGAGCGAATTCATGATTTATACGCTGCACTTATGGAACTCTGTGAAGAAGATCCACTCATTAAAGTGTGGAAAGATGATGTTCATAATGAACTTTATATTCGCCTTTTCGGTGAAGTACAAAAAGAGGTTATCGAAACAACACTTTATAATAAATATAACTTACAGGTTACTTTCTCAAATACGCGAGTTGTATGTATTGAAAAGCCAATTGGCATTGGGAATTCCGTTGAAGTCATGGGTGAAAAAGCGAATCCATTTTACGCAACAATTGGTTTTAAAATTGAACGTGGTGAACTTAACTCTGGCATAACGTATAAATTAGGTGTTGAGCTTGGTTCATTGCCTTTAGCATTTCATAAAGCGATTGAAGATACAGTATTTCAAACGTTAAAACAAGGATTATATGGATGGGAAGTTACAGATATTATCGTCACGTTAACACATACTGGTTATGCTAGTCCTGTTACAACAGCGAGTGACTTTAGAAATTTAACACCGATCGTATTAATGGATGCTTTAAAGCAAGCTGAAACATATGTATATGAACCAGTAAATGAATTTGAATTAACTGTACCGGAGCACGCAATTAGTACTGCAATGTATAAGCTTGCTGCCGTTCCAGCAACTTTTGCAGAGCCTATATTCAATAACAATTCTTATCAGTTAACAGGATCATTACCTGTTGCGAAAACAGAGAGTTTCAAACGAATACTACATTCATTTACAGAAGGAGAAGGCATATTTACAACGAAGCCAGCTGGTTTCACAAAACTTATGGCTCCCTTCCCTACTCGAAAACGTGTTGATTATAATCCGCTGAATCGTAAGGATTATTTACTTCATGTTTTGAAGGCTTATTAAAGTAAAAGAGGTGCAATTCGCACCTCTTTTGCATGTATTAATAGGTTAGTTTGTCCTAACAACTTCTTTAAGTTTTCCTATTATTTTCGCTATAGCCTCAATTGAATTTTCCGTTTCATATCCCCCAACATTTACAGAATGATTTACATTTTTGACAACTTCAATCTGTAAATTCGTTTTATATAACTGATCAATTTGACCTGCATTGTATTGGTGATCTTTATCCCCAATAACTAAAAACCCTTCGTGTCGACTATGTAAGATAGAATCAAAAATTGTATCAAACGTCAGTAAAGGTGTAAATAGTATCATTTTTGACTGCGCGAATTCTTCTCTCCTCATTAAATCATTTGCAATCGGAATTGTTCCGAGTGACTTCCCTAAAAACATAGTCTCGTTGTATTGCTCATCTTTTAATACTTCATTTATTACCGGATTAATATCATCCATCATTACTTTCGTTACTTCTTCCATTGGTTTATTCATTAATTGTCCATCATAAGAATAATGAATATGTACAACATCTATTTTATGTTCAAGCATTAACATCGTCGCGTAATAAAATAACGGCTTATCATAATTGTATCCTGAACCTGAAAACATAAAGCAAACGGTACTAGAACCTTTTTCGATATGTGTGTAATAAATTACTTTGTCATTTATATGTACCTCTTTTTTAGTTCCCTTCACCATTTTCCCCTCCGAATACATTTACTTTTGTAATACGATATGTTCTGTGTGAACTGATACATCCTTTACTTTCTCTTTTATAAATGCAGGCTGTAAGTTATATGTATGCAGTTCTTCTACTGGCACCCATCTAAACAAATACGTTCTACCCTCTTCTTCCAAAATATATTGATCCGCTCCACTCGCAGGTAACTCATGTAGCTCTACTTCATAATAAAAACTAATTTCATGAAACTTTCGCTCAGAAAGTGTAAAGAAATTTTCTACTGACCATATTAACCTTTTCCTTTTAATAGGAACACCTATCTCTTCCGCAAGCTCTCGTTTTAATGCATCTTCACTATTCTCTAGCATTTTTACTCTACCGCCGGGTACATACCAAAAATCTTCACCGTCACCTTGCAGAATGAGTATTTTATTATCATGTTTACAAATTGCTCCAACGCGGTAATTAAAACATGTTTCCTCAACTTTAAACGTAAGATCCATCCGTAACGCCCCCTTATATAAATATCGAATTATTACAAAACAATTATGTAATTACTGTACAAATAAGGTTACTAAATTTATCCACTCCATTCAATGGTTTTTGAATTTTCTAAACTATTATTTTTCATCATTACAAGTGTATATACATATGTTACAATCATATTGCACACTAGAAAACATTATGGGGGTACGGATGGAAACGTTATTAATCCAGCAAACTGAGAAATCAAATAAGTTTTGGAAAATCGTTGTGAAAGAAAAAGACTATGTTGTGTTTTACGGAAAAATTGGCACAGCTGGCAGTGTGAAAGCGAAAGAGTTTGAAACAGAAGAAGAATGTATGAAAGAAGCTAATAAACTAGTTGCTTCCAAACGTAAAAAAGGATATACAGACCCGTTGCCTGGGGAAGATTACATAAAAGAAAAAACGATAACCGAAGAAGAATTTTGGGAGCTACTTCATCGTGCAAAAACGAAAGGTGAGGACCAAGAAGAACAAATAGAATGGCTTACTTCTCACCTTGCTAAACGTACAGTACATGAAATTGTAGCTTTTGATACGCATATGCATCGCCTTTTGAAAGACTCCTATACCTCCCGTTTATGGGCAGCAGCCTATATTATTATGGGTGGCTGTTCAGATGATACTTTCGATTACTTCCGCGGATGGTTATTATATCAAGGAAAAGAGACATACGAAGCTTGTATTGAAGATCCAGAACGATTAATTCCTGTATTAGAAAATTTGAGTGAGTATGACGTCCCAGAGATTGAAGAACTTACTCTATATTTCGGGCAAGAAGTTTACATGGAGAAGACTGGGGATGAAGATGATACATACTTTACACTATACCATGTCTTAACAAATGAAGAGTTTGAGGAAGTTGATATCGAGTTAGATTGGGACGAAGACGATGAAGAAGGTTTAAAAAAGATGTTTCCTAAGCTATGGGAGATGTACGGGGAAGAACCGATTGAGTGGTAGATTAATTATTCGTGAAAAAATGCCTTGTTTCTTTAGTAACAAGGCACTTTTTTTGATACTATATTTAAATTATCATCTTTCCACTCTCCCACCACTCCATAAAAGTCTTTAAAGAAGGAGCAACCCACGTTCTACTATCATTTTCATGGTTCCATACATATATGTCATCTCTTTGTACTTTTCCATTCAAAATGGAATAGCCAAACAAATCACCATTTCCCCCATCAGCAAAAAATAATAAACAGTCAAAAGGCATGTATAAATCCTTAAAATCAACTATATTTCTCATACTCATATTTTCAGTTTTAATTTTTGAAGCGGACCATATAAAGTCACCGTATTCACCTTCTATACCGTTTGTTTCCTGTAATAATTGATATAAATCATTCGGTAACTCCACATGTAAACATTTTTGTATATCAGTAAGTTCATCCTTCGTAGCTGGGTTTTTCAAGCTTAAATTTGATGAGATACTGTGAATGGTGTCTTTCCACATCACCTTTTCCTCCTTATGTGCAATCAAGCATATTCAAAGAACTCCGCTAAATTTATTGATACCATCTTTCTAACAATTCCTTCTCCCTCTCGCCTGAAATACCTGCTTTTAATTCCCATTCTTCCGTACTCTCCATCCACTCATACACATCTGTAACTGTCTCTTCTATTCTTCTAAAAGTAAGCCCTTCATTAACCGCACTTTCGATACAAATAGAAAACCCGCCTCTCCACGGCTTCGTCTCACCATCTAATGGGAAAGTTTCTGGAATCCACAAAGGCATTTCTGTCCAAGGCTGCACATTATGTTCACTCATAAACGCTTCGTCTACCCAAACAAATTCAGCATCGCTATTCGTAACCTTTTTACACGTATTTAATAGCTCTTCCATCGTCAATTCATCATTCGGACCTGTTATATTAAATGTTCCTGCTTTATGATGTTCTGCCATATTTAGCCCCCATCTCGCGACATCTTTTATATCAACTAATTGCACGGGACGAATTTTTCTTCCTGGTACTAATACTTTCCCACCCTTTGCTACACGCTGAATCCAGTATGGAAGTCGATCTGTATAATCAAACATTCCTGAAAGAAGACCTGCTCTTACATGTAACACACGCCCCGGCCAATACTTCTCTGCTTCTTTTTCGCATAATACTTTCAGTGCACCATAATACTCATAAGGTGAAACTTCACCATTCTCTACAGCCTTTATTTGATCATCCGTCGGTTCGGGCTGTAATATATAATCTTCTTTTATGTCATGCGGAATCCAATCTTTATATACGGAAAGGCTTGAGATGAATACATAGTGTTCAATATTATCTTTGAGCACTTCTCCAACATTCCTAATATGATGTGGAGAAAATCCACACGTGTCTATGACAACATCCCACTTTCGATTTTTTAAACTTGATACATCGTTATTTCTGTCACCGATTAACTGCTCCAATTCAGGAAAAACTTCTTTGTTTGTTCCGCGGTTAAATAACGTAACTTCATGCCCTCTCTGTAAAGCCTCATCTACAAATGCTCTTCCTAAAAATCGTGTACCGCCTAGAATTAATATCTTCATAGTTCTCCCCCATTCGTGATTAATAACCCTTCCTAATGTTTAACGATTTTTTATTGAGGAAAGTTACGGGGAGCGTTTAAATTTTTCTACAAGCTCACCATTACTCTGTTAAAAGTATATACTCTTTGATTAATCTCCATCTATCATTTGCTTCTGGCACAACTTCAGAAGCCATCACCACCACCAATTCCTTCTCTGGAATACAACAAATCATATTCCCACCATCACCCATAGCACAATACGAATAGACACCCTCTTCTTCTCGTAACCACCATAAATAACCATATTGATTTTCGTTCATTTCTGTCGATTCTTTTATCCATGATTTTGATAGTATTTGTTTTCCATTATGAATACCTTCATTCAAATACATCTGTCCAAACTTAGCCATATCCCTAACCGTTAACGTTACTCCCCAGCCGCCCGTCGAAATACCATTTGGATCGTGAACCCATCCTTTCACATCTTTTCCGAATAAGTCATCGAATCCAAATGCTTTCATATTGTAGTTTGGAATTTCGCTCATGCCCAGTGGTTGAAATAAGTACTCATTCGCAAATTCACGTGCACTTTTCCCTGTTGCATTCGTAATAATCGCTGATAGTACATGCGCTCCTGCAGATGAGTATTTAAAAGATCCAATTTCTCCGCCGTTTCCTATCCTATTTAACGTATACTTTACCCAATCTCGTTGCATACATAGTTCTTCTAACGGCTCCTGCCAGTCTACGAAAGGATGTGGAGCTGTCATTGTCAACAGATGTCGTACCGTTATTTCAGATGAATTAACGTTATATTCCGGGAAAAATTCTATTACTCTTTGATCAACGCTTTTTATATAGCCCTTATCTATACATATGCCAATTAGCGCAGAGATTATCGTTTTTGTGACTGACGCTATGTGAAATGCATCATCTGGACCATAACCGTTATAATATTTTCCAAAAATAACATTACCTTTCTGCACTACTAACATCCCATTCATATTTTCATATTCTTCTTTTATAATCTGATCTAACTTTTCAGCAGTTTTCATTATTCCTTCCCCTCGTATATTAATATTTAAGCCCTATCTCAGGCTTAGTTTTACTCTCTAATAAGAGTCCAGTAATAAAGAAAATACTTGGACGTCTCAAGATATTTCTAGATAATG
>NZ_JAKUFX010000085.1:0-25344 GCF_022663635.1 Bacillus cereus group sp. BfR-BA-01356
GTCGGCAACACTCTATCTACAAATTTAAGTATCTCATAAAAATAGATACTCTTGGGTTTATAGGTACATCCCGTCCCTAAAAAACCTAACTTAATCATACGAGGAGGTGATTTTATGTCGTATCACAAATCAAGTAGTTCAAGCCATTATTGTAGAAAACATACAATTACAACTGGTCCATTTTTAGTTCCTTTTGATGCTCCCAGTGGAGGATCAAATAATCGACTTATAATTCTTATCAAAAACCCTACAAACAGACCGTTAGAGGCTGATATTACAATTGAATTTAGTGCAATACCACAATTTAGCATACCTGGTATAACACTTCCTTATTTAAATACTCTTAAAGAAGAACCATTTCCTAATGGTATTGGTCCTACTACGATTCTTCCAAAGAATATACTCCGGCTAGAAGTTGATATTACAAATGCTCAAAATGCAGTCTTTCATGTTAATTCTACTGGCGATTATTTAATAGGGGATAATCGTCCATTACGTGGGAAACTTGAAATTGAAGTGATTGGTGGAGTAGGGCTTACCTCACCCACGAATGCTGGTCTTATTGCTGCAGACCCATCTTTAACATTTCATTTTGGAGATTTTATAGTTTAACTAGTTATGATTTCACTTGTTTTTTGTGTGGGTGCTGGTTCGCCATGTAGGGACGAACCCCCACATAGCCTTGATTTCGAAACAACTCTAATTTAATTATCACTTTCGATATTTATGTAAATGAGCTTTTCATAGGGGGGAGCTTATTGTATTTTTTCCCTAGCATATTTTTTCACCAAAATGCTGATGGTATCCCATGGCCATTAACCTAAGATTTTTATTTCCTCCATAACGAAGATTTTATACATCGTTGACTGTTGATAATGAGGGATTATGGGCACCATACGTGGCAGTTGATTTCTATGATGGAAGAGTGGTATGCCCCATTTTCAAATAAGAAAACCCGCGAATCATTCACGGGTTTTCTTATTAATAACTAATTGCAATTGTACCTTCACCTGCATGAACCGCAAATGAAATTGGTAATGGATATAATTTGAAATCCATTTCAGGGAATGCTTGTCTAATATCTGCAATCCATTCTTCAGCTCCAGCTTTATCGTTAGCATGGAACATGTGAAGTACTTTTGGTAATTCTTTTTCAAGTTCATTTTTAATATATTCTCGACATTTTTGGATTTTACGAACTTTCTTTTCAAGTAAAAGCTCTCCACCTTTTACTTCTAATATTAAGTTGACACTTAATAAACTTCCAAGTAAAAATTGAACTCCCTTTACACGCCCACTTGCATAAAGGCCTTTTAAACTTTTCGGGAATACGTGGAAAGGTCTTCTTTTTTCCTCTACTAATGTTTTGTGTATATCTTGTAAAGTCATACCATCATTGTATAACGATTTCGCTTTTCTAATTAGTTCATCCATTGGATAACTTGTTGTTTCACTGTCTAATACCGTTAATGGAAAACCTGCCATTTCTGCAGCTAACTTCATATTTTGATAGGTTCCACTTACTTTTCCGCTAATAGCAACTGCAAATCCTTCTTCATATTCTTCTTTGCATTTCGAAAATAACTCTACCATTTCCCCTATGTTAGGCTGTGATGTAGTGACAGTTTTACCTTCGTTCAAAGCATTATAAACGCGCTCACGCACACCTTCTTCACAATCTTTGTACGACACACCATCAATAATAACTTCAATTGGGATAACAAAGTTATCTCCTTCTGTTTTAAAACTCGCAGTTGTACTATCAGTAATCCAAGCAACACGATTCATGTTGTTCCTCCCTTAATTCAATTCCTCTTTTCTAATTTTTCTATATATTTATGTTATGAAAAGAGAATATCCCTGTAATAGTAACAGGACTTTATTGTTTTGGCTATAGTAGATGCATATTAAATGTGACTATTTCTTGTCTATTTCACAAATAAAAAAGAAAATCAAGGAATTTGCTCGATTTTCTTCTTATCATATACTATTTAAAAGTTTCATTATCTAAAATTACTACATAATCATTCGTTAATCGTCCAGCTTCTTTTGTATAACTAACAAGCCTTTGTATATTATCACAGCAAATTTTTGCTCCCCATACGAGTAACGGTACGCCAATAAAATCAATATGGAACCTTCTAGAAAACAGCCCACCGAAAGTCATCGGTAAAGGCACTGTTGGTGATGTATTAGAAAATATAATCTTTTCATGGCTTTGATAATGTTTTTGCAAGATTTCTCCTAAATGCTTCATCGCTGGTACAACAACTTTTGATGCGCCACATCCAATCGTATATACAGGATGACCATGTTCATCGATTCCATGAAAAATAATTTTTCCCATATCTTCTGTTTTCAATTTATTAAAGTAATCTACATTCAAAATTTCTTCTTTCGTTAACTTACGATCCGTTGGTAGTTTATTTAAATGATACGCTGCAGCTAGTGAGGTAGTATGTGTTCCACCAAAATCTGTGTAAATGTATATCATATTATCATCCCTTGTTGTAAAAGTTCAATGTTAATTAGTATTACCGTTCTTAGCAATGTTAAACAAGGGATGTTATTTGTCCCATATGAATAATGGACTGGAGTGTTACAAACCACAACAAAGCCGAAATGAGCCAAATACGGTTTATTTTCACTTTTCGTTCTTTACTTTGCATCAAAACAATAATAAGAACAACAAGTAAAATATCCATTTAGAATCCTCCTATAAACTTGTTTATCTTTAAAGCTTATATTCTCCCCTTCTCATCAGCCTTAAGCATTATTTATAAAAATAAAAAGACGTACTTTTTACTCGTACGCCTTTAATAACTCGTTTAAACTCCTATTTATCAACTAATTCCATACCTTTAGAATTAGTTTTACCCAACACTCGAATGTTAAATTTATTAATGGCTTTTAAAAAGATATTATAAATACAATATCCAAAAATAGAACCTAGAACATTACAGATCACATCATCAATATCAGTAATACGTCCCACTCCACTAAATAACGACTCAATTAATTGTAGCAATTCAATACTAGCTGATATAGAAAATCCTAATAAAATTGTATTTTTGAATTTCTTATATTTATCCCATAGGATAGGTGCTAAAAATCCTAAAGGCATTAATAATAAAATATTCCCGCCTACATTTCTTACAATTAGACCAATCATAAATAGGGCATCTCCATCATAAGCACTACCAATTTGATTGATGTCTTTAATAATTGATGCAAATGGTATTATATTGACCGAGCGATTCAGATTTTCAATATTAGAAGGAAAACCGATTGGTAAAGGGAATAAAGTTACTGCAACAACCATACAAATGTAGACCACGAATAAAAAACTTACTAGTTCTTTCCACCAAATCACATATTTTTTATTTTTGGTACCAATTAATATTCCACGTACAATTAAATAACAAATAACCCCTAAAATAATAAACAAACTACCGTTGATCATATACAAATTGTTAACACATCCTTTCATATGAAGTAATAATTAAAATTTACAACTATATAGTAATGTTTTTTTATTTAAAAATCCGTATATTTATATGTAATTGTGCAGAATTACAAAAAACCCTTATTAAATGAATATAGGGTTCCTCGTTAACTAAAATATTTTTCAAAACAGAAACAAGCATGAACCCGTTTAAATTATTTTCGTATCTCTTCTTTTATATCCATATAATTAAAAAGCTCTTTCTATTTCTGTCATTAATTTTTCGGGTCCTGCCCCTTTATTCGATGGAATAACTAAAGTGATTCCTAATTCTGGATATATGGCCGAGCGAAAACTGACGCCTGGATCATATCCCATTACATGATATTTGAATACCTTGTTTTCTCGTGTTTCAATCCATATTCCATATCCGTAAGACTGTTTATCATTTACATGAATGTGGGGAGTTAAAAGTAACTTTGTATATTCCTTTCCTAAAATTTCATTATTAAATAGTGCCGCCCAAAATTTCAACATGTCTGGTGCAGTAACATATGCACCTCCATCAGCTCCTCCTTTTATTGGTATAGAGTAGATGTTTGTTCTCCAATTTTGGTTGGTTTCGTCCTTTATATATCCTAGAGCTGTATGTCTTGGTAATCTATCTAACGAAAAATAGCCAGAATCATTCATACCAACAGGATTAAAAATGTTTGTTTCTATATACTCCGTGAATTTAAGTCCCGTCTGTTCTTCTATTATTAATCCAAGTATAATAAAACCTGCGTTGTTGTAGTGAAACTTATTTCCAGGTGCAAACATCATATTATTGTTTTGAAATAATGGTAAAAAGTCTTTTACGCTCTTTAATAGATACATAGGTGTTTGTTTCCAAAGGTCTTCGAAGTTATCCATAATACTTTCATCAAAATAATCTGGTATACCAGCACTATGCGTTAGTAGTTGATGTATTGTAATATCTTCATCGAAGTTTGGAAATTTTATCTCTAGACAATCTTTTAATTTTGTATGAAAAGAAATAACACCTTTTTCAACAAGTTGACAGATGCCAATTGCAGTGAAGATTTTACATCCTGAGGCAATGCCAAATCTTGTTTGTATCGTATTGTTTATACATTCACTTTGGTTTGCGTAACCCAATGCTGTTTCATAGACTAAATCTTTTTCTTTTTTTACTAAAACTACTCCAGAGAAATCTATTTTCTTTTGTATTTCTTTTACAATTTTATCAATTTCATCTTTTGTTTTTATCACGACAACCACCCTTATCTTTCGGTATTGTTCTTTCCTCTTATTAATTTTTCCATATAAAGAGGAAAGAACCCTCTTATTAAATACGATAAATTGTTAATGAGAACACAAAGTTCATTTCGAAGTTATCCCGCTATTTATGAGCAGTAAGACCCCCATCTCAAAATTCAGTAGAAGCAAAGAAATGAGGTGGGGGCCCTGCTGCCCGTAAAAGCCCGATTGGTGAGGGCTAATAATCAGCGGAGGATGCCCCCCTGATTAAAGTTTCACTTTATTGATTCAGTAGAATACAACTTAGATTGTGATGGGAATAAAGTAAACACACACAAGACGATAGTAATAAATAACATGATCAATGAACCTACAATAACTACAAGTTGTATAGAAATGAACTGAGTCGCAACACCAGATAATATTGTAATAAAGATTGTTACTAACGCAATAACAAGTCCATATATACTCCCGATCCGTCCCATTATATGAACGGGAACGTTATTTTGGTAAAATGTATAAAATCCTGTATTTGCATATGCCATAGAGAAAGATAAAATAAAGAATCCAATAGCAGCTATTAAAAATACATTTGAAAAAGCATAAATTAAATAACCAATTGCGATGAATAGTGATCCTATTCCAATTAGAAATGAAGGTGCTAATTTCTTTGATAAAATTGTATTTGTTATGGCACCTAAAATAAATCCTGCACCAGCTATACTAACTAGAAAACCGTATTCACTATCTGTTAGTAGTAATACCTCTTTCGCAAACGATAGTTCAAGTGAATCAGTAGCAGTTGCTAATACGAACATACTTTGAAATAAGAAATACACACATACGACATACACATGTTTTCTACTAAAATTTATAACAGTGTTCCAATCTTTTTTTAATACTGTAAGTGATAATGTATTACTAGTTGTATCCGAATCTTCTTTCTTATCAAGATTCGGTAAAAGTAATGCAATGAATCCTGATAAGAGAAATGCTATAGCATTCATATATATAGCAAACTCTGGTGTACCTGCAATTAATAATCCCCCCGCTACTGCTGGTCCAATTAATGATGCACCAGATCCTATTAAAGTACGTAATGAGTTGAAACGTTGTCTTTGCTCTACTGGAATTAATTTCGTCATATACGTCATAGCAGTTGGCTCATAAATTGCACTGGCCATACTTATAAAGAATACGAATACATAAACAATCCAAAGTGACGGAAGTAAAGGTAAAATAGCGATAAATAACGCACGATATATATCGAGGTGAATCATTAATTTCCGTTTATTTAAACGATCAATCATACTCCCAGACCAAGCGTTTGTAAATAAAGTGGCTAATGGTTTTATTACATATAAAGTAGCAACAGCTAAGGCTGAGCCACCCATATTATAGACAAGTACATTCAATGCTATTAAGTAAATCCATGCCCCTAAATTCGCAATACCAACTCCGGACAATAGTAATAAAGGATATTTCCAATCTTTAAGTAAATTTTTCATTTTTGGCCCCCGCTTTCAAAATTGTTTTACAACAATAAAAAAATCCCACCCCCAAGACTTTTAATCTTAGGGACGAGATTTATCATCGCGGTGCCACCCTAGTTTGTTAATATGTCACCATACTAACCTTATCAGGTACTGCATTCTAATTCATGCTTATACCATAGCTCTATAACGGGAGCTCCCGTCACACCATCCCCTAATAATAGGTTCCGATGTGCTGCTCAGAGGCTTGGTTCAATAAAGAATTTTTACTCCTTTTCAGCTACATGGAGCTCTCTGTGAAAAATTCATTTTATTTACTCTTCTCTTCACTGCATTTATTTTTTCCATATTATCACATATAAATTTAACTGTAAATAAACAATAATCAGATATTTACTAACGTGTCACTGTTAGTTCTTTTATTTATTATTTTTTCTAAAAATTACGGTGCGTGAAATTACTCGCAACTCTAAAGAAAGAGCTATTTGCATATAGCTCTTTCCAAATGCCTGGATTAATTCGTATTCGCCTCTGTTAACGGTTGTAACGGCGGTTCTAATTCTAGTTCTAGTGTATCTCCTTCTTGTAAATCTTGTCCTTTTTCAATACTTTGACTCGTTACATAACCCGTACCAGAAGTTTTCAAATCTAATTTCAAAAGTTTAGAGAAATGCATAACATCACGCATGGACCACCCTTTTACATTTGGCATTTGTGCGTTATTCCCTAATAAAAATATACGATCACCTTCACTCATTACCTCGCCAGACTGTGGATATTGTTTTATTATTTTTCCTTCTCCTAAAATTACCGGCTGTAGCTTCTCTTTTTCTACACTTTTCTCTATTGTATCCATCGATTGATTTACATAATTTTGTACTTTTAATTGAGATTGTTTCGCTGCATCAGCTATTTGTTTTTCTGTATACGGTTTCACCTTTAAATATTCAAGGCTGTTTTTTATAACAGGTTTAAATATTTCAGCAAGAGGCTGAGCTCCATACTCATCTCCTTTTAACTTTGGCTGCTTAATAGCTAAGTATACGATTAACTCCGGATCGTCAATTGGAGCCATTCCTAAAAAGGAGAAAATGTAATTCTCTTTCCCTTCCATATATCGGCCATTTTCAGGATTCGGGATTTGTGCTGTTCCTGTCTTACCTCCAATTGGATAACCATCCACTTTATACATTGTACCAGTTCCTTTTGAAGATGTTATAACACGCTCCATTAAGCTTCTAACCTTGTCCGCTGTTTCTTTTTTTATCGGATTCCCAATTTCTTTCGGTTGATTTTCCATAATAACTTCTTTGTTTGTTGGATTTACAACTTTATCAACGATATATGGTTGCATCATTTTCCCGTCATTTGCTATAGCAGTAGCCGCTTGGATTAATTGAATCGGAGTTACTGTAGAACCTTGACCGAAAGAAGTTGTAACCTGTTGAATTTGTGTATTTAATAATAAAGTATTTTTCCTTTCTCCAGGTAAATCTATCCCTGTTTTTTGATTGAATCCAAATTTATTCATATATTGCTTAAATTTATTTGGTTTCAGTAACTGATCTTCTAAAATAGAAAAAGCTACGTTTGATGACCTTTCAAATCCTTCATCAAATGTAATTGATCCCCATCCAAATCCACCATTATGGTCTTTTATATCAGATGAACCAACGGAATATTTTCCAGATTGAAAATATTCTTTTCCGTTATATACACCTTCATTAATGGCAGCTGCTAATGTAAAAACTTTCATTGTTGAACCTGGTTCATATGCATTTGCAATCGGGTCATTTAAAAAGTATTCGATATCACCTACATTAGGATTGTAACTAGGTTTACTAGACATCGCTAAAACCTTTCCTGTTTTTGGATCAGCAATAATGCCAATTAACATAGAAGGATCATAATGTTCTTGCGCTTTGTTCATCGCTTCTTCTAAAAAACTATTAATTTGTTTATCAAGCGTTAAATATACGTTATTCCCATTTTTAGCTGGTTCTACTTTACCTATATCATTTGTAAGCGGAATTCCCCTTCGTGTACCCACATATTCTATATTTCCGTTTGTAGAGTGCAAATATTTATCCAAACTCTTTTCAAGCCCAAACTTCCCTTCCGTATTCCCTTTATCATCTGGTCTAGCAAAACCAAGTATATAGGATGCAAAGTCTTCATTCGGATACACTCTTGCTTTTTCCGACATAAAAGATACACCTGATATTTTTAAATCATTAATTTTTTCCTTCTTTTCCCTAGATAAGTTCCGACCAATTTTCCCAATTTCAACTTGCGTACGCCCTTCATGAAAGTTTTTTAATACTTCTTCTTTATCAATTTCAAGCGCATCGGCTAATTGTTGTGCGGTTTCATCTTTATTTTTCACTTTATCTTTTCCTTTTAAATTCACAACAACTCGATACGTTGTAGAATCTTGTACTAACACCTTTCCGGTTTGATCATAGATAGTGCCACGATTCGCTTCTAAAACACCTTTTTTATTATGTTGTTCATTCGCGAGATCCTTTACATTCACATTATGCACGACTCCTACTGCCTGAATATAGAATATACGCAAAATCATAATAAGAAACAAAACAATAAAAGCAATCATCATATATCGAGCGCCTTTATTCGTTTGGAGTTTTTGCATACTTATCTCCTCTCTTTTGGAATGGATTCGTACGAAGATCCGTTTTAAAATTTGTAGTTTTTGTTTACGATACTATATGTTTCGAAGTTTTCTTTTTAATTCCTTTAAAACAATGCAAAACTAACTGTTGTTATTTTGTGTTATTATTTTATATATTTAAAATACGGTGCGTGAAATTTCAGAATATTAATTAGTACAACTTGATTACAGAGCACTCTAAACTCTTTTCGTATTTCCTATAAAAAAATTCCCCTCTGGATGTCCAAAGGGGAACTTTTTATAGGAAAATTATGCGATATGGTTATATTTCGCTAAGAAAGGAATTCGTCTCGCTACTAATGCATACATTTTGAATACAAGTTTCGCTATTGGTTCAAACATACGTGTACTTTGCATTACTAAAGCACTCGTAATAAGTGTTAAGAATGCTGCACCAAGTATATCTAAAGGATAATGAACACCTACGTACATACGTGATATACCGACTAGTACTGCCCATAATAGCGCGATATATTTCAGTTTTTCTCCTCTAAGAATAAATACGAAGGCGATTGAAAATACAAGTACAGAATGATCACTAACGAATGATGAATCTGCTGCATGTGGTACTAATTGATGTACATCATGTGATACGAACGGACGCGGATGGTAATATACCGCGTGTATAAGAACATTTACTAATAATGCAATAATAACCGAAAGCGTCGTATATAAAACTGTATATTGTTTTCTAATTGCCTTTTCTTTCTTTCCATTATTAAACCATAAGATAAACATAAATAGAACGGCTACGTATGCAGCGCTATTTGTAATAGCAATCATTAACGTATCTAATAGTTTGGATGAATCAGCAAAATTATTAAACCACTGAAATACTGTGTAATTCATTAAACTCTCTCCTTACATACAAGTGTTCTTGATTTACACAGTATACAATACCATTATGAAAATAGGCTTAAACTTTTTTCATCTAATTCTCATTTTACTATTACTCATGTGACAATTATTAAACAAATTTTATACGCTATTTATGTATAAAGCCGGTAAGCCTTTATAATAAGGCGGTTCGTATTTTTTTCATATTTGAAATACATAACATGTTCATTTAAATATACTAATTGCAAAATCATATTTTTTAATTCATTTGAAGTACAATATTTCCAAATTGTTCTCCATGTTCCATACGGCTAAGTGCTCGAATTGCCTCTTCTAACGAGTAAACTTTATCAATAATTGGTTTAATTTGATGTTTTTCTATAAACTTTATCATCTCATTAAATTCCTCACGGCTACCCATGGATGTTCCCATAATATCAATTTGATTGTAAAATAGCGCGCGTAATGGTAATTCAATTTTATCTCCTGAGCTTGCACCAAAATTCACGATTGTTCCGTTTGGTTTTAATACATCAAAATATTTCAAAAAAGTTGCTGGACCTATACTATCTATTATTAAATCTACTTTTTCACCTTGTAAGCTCTCTTCCCAATTTCCAGAACTATGAAAAGAAATATCTGCACCATATTTTGCAGCAAGTTTCCTTTTATTCTCTACCCTTGAAGTAACACTCACTTTAGCGCCAATTGCTTTCGCGAATAACATGGCAAATGTAGCAACACCACCGCCTATTCCCGGAATTAAAACGTGTTCACCGCACTTCAATCTCCCTTTTGTAAAAAGCGCTCTATATGCAGTTAATGCAGATAAAGATAAAACACCTGATTCTTCCCAAGTAAGATATGACGGCTTTTCTACTACATTTTCAGCTGGTACAATTACATATTCAGCAAACGTTCCATCTTTCGGCCCACCTAGTACTTCCGGTAACTCCGGTACTTCAGTAGCATGTTCCCATCCAATACTAGGATTAATAATAACTTCTGTATGTAGTGTAATATTTGAAACTCCTTCTCCTATTTCTGTAACAATTCCTGAGCCATCTGAACCTATTACTAATGGTAGATCCATTTCTTTTCTATTGTTTATAATAAATAAATCCCTATGATTCAACCCTGCAGCTTTTAACTTTATTTTCACTTCACCTGCATTAGGACTTATCTCAGGTGAAAATTTATATTCTAACCCCTCTAATCCTTTTTCATATTGATGTACAATAGCTTTCATTGCTTAATTCCCCCTTAATATTTCCAATGTACTAGAAATATCAAAATAAATAAAATAGTTTGCCTCCAATAATTAGAAATTATATATTTTGTTATGAAAAAAATCCTCTCCCTATAAAAAGTATAGGAAGAGGTTTCAAAACTAGTTAGATAAGAATCTATAAATTTATTGAATTCTAGCCAATTCTAATATTTTTCGAATAAACGGCGCTTTTTCCTTTGTATATGAAACACGATCAAAAGCATATGTAATAGCAAGCCTCTCCTTTAATTCTCTATATTCTTTACGTGCCCATTCATGGCTTATTAGAAAGTCACGAAATAAAATATTGTTTCTCCACTCATCACTGTTATAAATATAAATATGCAAATGATGAGTACCCGCTCTCCATTTTCCCTTTCTAAAAAAAACGCCAATTGGTTGCATCTTTTGTAACATACTCATATCCAATTTCCGATAGAACTTCAATCCAGTTTTCAGTAATTTGTAAGTCTGTTACGCCAATCATCATATCAATAAGAGGTTTAGCTCCTAATCCTTCTACTGCTGTGCTCCCTATATGTTCAACAGCGATTATTTCTTGTCCTAACAAGGAACAGAATTTCTCTTCTTCTTTTATATACTCTTCAACCCAGTCTTTTTGATACGGTTTAATAACAATTTGTTGGTCCATTGTACTCACCTCTCTATAAGTATTTATCATTATATTTATAAAATTTTATGTTGTTAGCATAGGATTCCCATAAAATATGTCGAATAGTGGAATGTACAACTTAATTATATTAAATGTGAGGTAATCTATGAAAGATAATTCAGTCGAAATTCAGTTAAATAACGTAACATTCCAATTAAAAGAATATCATAATTTTGATTGGCTTATTAAATTAGGGACCGTATTTGCAGTTTTTGACCAGCAAGATTCAGGGAATATAAGTTTTGGTGTAGAAAAAGATGGGCATAAGAAATTTATCAAATACGCAGGAGCACAAACAATTACATATGAAGGAACAACGGGTGATGCTATTAAAAGGCTAAAAAATTCAGTTACTATCTATGAAGATTTAAAGCATGAATCGCTCATAAGACTAATTAATCATTTTCCAGTCCAATCTGGATATGTATTAATTTTCGATTGGTTTGATGGTGAATGTCTTCATTCGCATTGGAGTTTCCCACCTCCTGAAAAATATAAAAATCCAAACTCACCATTTTATAAATTTAGGCATTTATCTGCTATAGAACGAATTCATTCCTTACATTCCATTTTTTCTTTCCATAGTTATGTAGAAAAGAAAAACTATGTAGCAATAGATTTTTATGACGGTAGTATTTTATATAATTTTAATACAAACGAAACAAAAATTTGTGATATAGATTTATACAGTAAGAAACCTTACATAAATAGAATGGGCCGGCTATGGGGTTCCTCCCGTTTTATGTCACCAGAGGAATTTGAACTAAACGCAACAATTGATGAAAGAACAAATGTATTTAATATGGGAGCAATGGCTTTCTCACTTTTAGGCGGTGAAAAAGATCGTTCTTTTATAAAATGGGAAGCAAGTAAGAAATTATATGAGGTAGCGTATCGCGCTGTAAATGCCAATCGAGCAGAACGGTATGCATCAGTTATAGAATTCTATGAAGCGTGGTTAAAAGCGGCTAATGCGGAAAGGATATAACCCTAAATTATTAAAAGAAATATAGAGTTTATACTATTATCATGTATAATACATATGAAAAGGAAATTCAGAATAACGAGGCAAATATTATGGACTTTGTTTATATTAATCAAAACGTGTTAAATAATCTTCTATACATTCTATGTAGTATATTTGTTTTTTATTTCATATATGATAGCAGGCATTATTTGAAAAAATACAAAACATTACTGATTACCCTTTGTTCTAGTATCCCGCTTATTTTATGTATGCGATACCCTATCTATATGGATGAAAGTTGTATTCATGATTTAAGACAAATTCCGGTCATAATAGGTACGCTTTATGGTGGATTCCCTGTCGGTATCATATTGTTTACAATTTTATTAATTACAAGATTTTTATTTTATGGCTTTAACATGCTAACAGTCGTTGTTTACGGAATAATGTTCATCGTTACAGCACTCGCATCTTCAAAATTTAATACATATAATAGAAAACTTAAAGTAGCTTTTTCCATGTTTTTAACCTTTTTCCTAGCAATATTTACAACTTTAATTGTATTAACTTTATCAGATTTTGAAGTAAATAATTTGTATATTATTTATTTCATGGTATTACCGACTACTTTAATGTTATTTATTGTTTATATAAATGAAGTTATAAAAGATGCTGTATTAATGCGCTCTAAATTAATTAAAATGGAAAAAATGGAGATTGTTAGCCAACTCGCTGCAAGTATATCGCACGAAGTAAGGAATCCCTTAACGGTTGTAAAAGGATTTACACAGCTTTTAAAAACACAAAATTTAACTCCTGAATCAAGAGACGAATATATTAAACATATACTTGAAGAGTTAAATCGTGCCCAAGAAATTATCGATGATTACTTAACGTTTGCCAAACCTGCTCCAGAAAAATTAGATCAAATTTCAGTAAAACAAGAGTTAAATCGAGTTATTAATATGATATTGCCATTGTGTAATATGAATACGATACATATTACACAGGATTTTTCTGAGGCAACCATTGTTGGTAATAAACAGCACTTTCAACAATGTTTTTTAAACTTAATAAAAAACAGTATTGAAGCAATGCCTAATGGTGGTACCTTAAATATTTCCTCATCTATCAATAATAGTAAAGTTGAAATACGAATTGAAGATAGCGGAGTTGGAATGTCACAGGAGCAAATACATCGATTCGGTGAACCGTATTTTAGTACAAAAACAAAAGGAACTGGTTTAGGTACAATGGTTGCTGTTAAGATTATTGAGACGATGCATGGAAGTTTAAAAATCCGAAGTATCGTTAGTAAAGGAACGACTTTAACGATTACGTTCCCGAAATATAATAAGAATACGCATTTAGACAAATAAAAAAGGAGCATAGTTGCTCCTTTTTTATTTGTTTCGATACATAAGTATCTTCAATGTTTTTTTAGTTTACATTTGTGAAGACTAATTAAAAATTAGTATCCTCCGCCCCAGCAGCTGCATCCTACAATTATTAATAGAATGAATAACACAACTAGTAAAGCGAAACCTCCACCAAAACCACAAGAACCACCGTAACTCATATTTTCTCCTCCTTTTGGTTTGAAAACTAATAGGTAGTTGATCATTTTAACTGGTTCGTATTATACATTATGTATATATCCCTTTTTTGAGCATGTCTACATAAAAATAAGTAAAAGCACTCGTTTAAAGAGTGCTTTAAAATGGATACCAAAAGTTTTGAAATACGTTTAATTTTAAATATACCGCAACAATAAATATGAAAATACCGGCAAATAAAGCAAGGAAATCTTCACGTTTCGCCTTACTTGTATAAAACCATGTACGTTTATCCTTCTTTCCAAATCCTCTTAAATCCATTGCATTTGAAACCGTATCTATTCTTTCTAGAGAATGAATGATTAGTGGCCAGAAAATTAAAACACGGTTCTTCATACGAACCCATAAACTTGCTTCTCCTTTTTCAAAAACCACTCCTCTTGCTTCTTGCGCGTGTTTAATAATTTTATACTCAGACTGGATGTCAGGAATATAACGTAGTGCAATATTTATTGCATATGTAATCTTATAATGAATACCAAGTTTACTTAAGCTACTTACAAATTCGCTTGGATCTGTCGTGTAAATAAAAAGAAGTGTAAATGGTAATAACGTAAAATACTTTAATGAAAGTGTAGCTGCATAAAATAATGTTTCATATGTAATCGTTGCATATCCAACATGTAATAACGCGGTATATGATTCAGTTAATTCAGATCCATGAGTTGGTGTAATAAATAAAATCATGACAGAGTTTAATAAACTAAATGTAAATATGACACTAAAAACAATTAAAATTTTACGAAATGGAATTTTAGCAATGCTGAGTCCGATACACCCAATAATAAATAATATTAGCAACACCCGAAAATCAAAAAACAAAAAAGTAAGCGTCATACAAAAAATAAATAAAAACAATTTCACTACCCCATCCATACGATGAAAATATGTACTATGCACCTTCCTCCCTCCTATTACTGTCTAAATAAAGCTCCATAAATTTTTCTGGACATGCAATCCCACTAAATTTAACAAGCTTGGTTAAAGAACTCTCTCTTAAGTTGGCTCTTTGCAACGTTTCTTGATCGCCTAATACATCAAACACTGTATTATCCGCAATAATTTTCCCTTCATGTAGAACTACTGCACGGTCTGTATATTCTAGCGCGAGATTCATATCGTGAGTGATAAAAACAAATGAAATTCCCTTTTTAGCTAGGTTTTTAATAAACGACATAAATTGTTTATAATGATAATAATCTTGTCCCGCTGTCGGTTCATCTAATATGATAAGCTTAGGATTTGTTGTTAATACAGATGCGATTGTTAGTCTCTTTTTTTGCCCATAGCTTAGTGCTTGAATTGGCCAATTACGAAATGGATATAAACCACAAATTTTTAAAATCCCTTCTACTTTATTCTTAATTTCTTCCTTAGAAAAATTATGTAATGTTAATGTAAATGAAACTTCTTCAAAAACAGTAGACTGTGTAATCATATGATTTGGATTTTGCATCACGTAAGATATGATTTCCCCACGTTTACGAATAGACCAAGAACTAATATCTTCACCTTTTAACGAAATTTTCCCATTTTTCATTTTGTTTATACCTATAAGACTATGAGCTAATGTTGATTTCCCTGCTCCATTATGTCCTAACAGTGCCACAATTTCTCCTTCATATATTAAAAGGTTTACATTTTCTAATACTTTTTGTTTATTAGGGTATGAAAATGATAAATTCTCCACTTTAAGTAATTCCTTGTTTTTAGCATTCCTTTCTAATATGACTTGTTTCTCCATCCACTCTTTTATAACGTTGCTTACCTTTTCTTTTTGAAGGTTTTCCATTGGATATATTACGTCATTATTACGATCAAAATGTAATCTCTTTAATGCTTCGATGTAAATAGGCTCTCTTAAGCCAATACGTGGTAATATATTTGACGCTAAGATTTCTTTTGGTGTTCCCATCGCAATGACTTTACCTTCATCAATTAATATAACTTTGTCTAAATCCAGTTTTAAAATTTCTTCTATCCTATGTTCGATAATAACAATCGTTTTATTATACTGCTCATGTATATCTTTCATAAGTTCTATCGTATGTATGGCGCTTAGTGGATCTAAGTTCGCTAATGGTTCATCGAACAATAATATATCCGCATTCGTTGTTAATAAACCAGCAAGAGAAACTGTTTGCTTTTGACCTCCTGATAATTCATGTGGACTTTGTTTATGAAACGTATGCATCTTCACCTTTCTTAATGAGTCCGAAACAATCTTTTTCATGTTATCTTGCTTTACACATTCATTTTCTAAATAAAAAGCTACATCTTCTTCTACTGTCAGACCAATAAATTGAGCATCTTGATCTTGTAAAATTGTTCCTACCTGTTTACTTTGTTCAAAAATACTTCCTTCCCTTGGGTCTTTACCGGCAATTAAAACGTTACCTGTGCTATTCCCTTCGTAAGAAAATGGGATTAGCCCATTTATACAATGAGCTAATGTCGACTTTCCTGAACCACTTCGTCCAGCAATTAATACTTTTTCCCCAGGGTATATATGAAAGGTAATATCACTTAAAGTAGGCTGCGCAGCATGCCCATATTGAAAGGTGAATTGTTCAAACGAAATAATTGGTTGCATGTTAACATCCCTACTTTTCAATTTTTAAATGTGTATGTTTCTTATTGGATTTCGCCAAACCAATTGTAAGTGGCAATCCAAGTACTAAGAAAACGATGACATCGGAAATTGTTGCTCCTAATACTTGTATAACAATTTTGTCAAATGGTTCTCCCATCACAATAATATCGAATGCCCCAGCAAATATAATAGCAATGACAATACCAACTAGCCCAGTAATTGCTAAATAAGAAATATCTCCCTTGTTAAACGACCCGTTTTTCACACTAAAACCAACTCTTTTTTGAATAAGCCCCATTGAAAAACCAATAATACCTGAACTAATAACCCATCCCCACCAAATACCCCATCCAGCAATCGTATCTGTTACGGTATGACCGATAAGTCCGATTAACAGTCCTGCCACTGGACCAAATAATGCTCCAAAAACAGTTAATATAGCTAATGCTGGTTTAATAAATGTATTCGGTGCAATAGAAAATCCCCAAAGTCCTAATATCCCGTATAATGCTGCTCCAATACCGATTGCTACTACTAACTTTGTTGATAATTTATTCATGACAATTCCCCTCTCATATTAGTCAACTTTTATTACTCTATATTTAATTTAAAAATGAATTATGCATCGACACTCCCTTTCTATACAACAAAAAAATGACCTCTTACATAAGAGGTCATTTTCTTTCACTTTCAAGAATCCTCTTATCTTTCAAAAAACACATCGTGTCCTCTGCGGAATTAGCACCTTCCTATAAAATTGCATAGGGGTTGCTGAGGTTTCTTAGGGCCGTTCCCTCCACCTCTCTGGATAAGTATTAATTTGTAATTCGTATTATGGCACTAAAGAATGTAAAATTCAACACTTTTCTTACTATTTTTATTTTTTATTAAATAGCGCATTTAAATCATTGTATTCTTATCGGAATTGTGAAATAATGAATTCAAAATCGTTTCGGGAGGAATGCATTATGAAAGTTATTGGTTTGATTGGAGGATTAAGTTGGGAATCTACATCATTATACTATAAACATATTAATACACTTACACTCTCTCAATACGATCAAAATGCGAAGCTAATTTTATATAGTATGGACTTTGGTGAAGTAACTACTTTATTACAAAACTATCAATATGAAGAAGTGAAAAATGAACTAGTTACAGTTGCAAAGAAAGTTGAAAAATCTGGGGCTGAAGGTTTATTAATGTGTTCAAATACTGTACATCTATTTGCCGAGGAGGTAGAACAAGCAATATCTATCCCGCTTCTTCACATTGGTGATGTAAGTGCTAAAGAAATGGTAGAACAGAATATAAAACGTATCGGACTATTAGGAACAAAACAAACGATGGAGCAAGATTTCTATAAATCACGATTAGCGAAATATAACATTGAGACAATTATCCCAAATGACGAGGAAAGAACTTTTATCCACCATGTCATATTAGATGAATTAAGTAGAGGGATCATTTCAGAAACATCTAAAAAAAGGTTATTACAAATTACAAAATCATTAATTCAAAACGGCGCTGAAGGTATATTATTAGGCTGCACTGAAATACCTTTACTCATCTCCCAAAATGATCTTACTGTTCCGGTTTTTGATACTGCTTTTTTACATGCAAATACTGCTGTACAATTTGCTGGATAAGAATACACAAGCATAAAGGTGAGAACCTCTATGCTTGTATACAGTTACGACTATTTATCCCGCTATTTGCAGGCAGTAAAGCCCCACCAATTAAAGTTTTACTTTATTTAAAAGAGATTCAATAACTGCAATGGCTTCTTTTGAACCACCACATTCTAAAAAGCTATCATTAAGTTTTCTTATACCATGTTTATACTTTTCATTTGAAAGTACATCTGTTACGGCCTCTTTTAAAGTGTACACATTAACATGTTCTTTCAATAGTCTATGTGCTGCTTCCAGTTCAGTTAATCTTTGCGCTATCATAAGCTGATCTTTATCATGCGGTATTATTACAAATGGGACATTATAATGAATGGCATCGTGTACGCTATTCATACCGCCATGTGTAATAAAAACATCTGCTTCATTTAATATTTCTGATTGAGGTACGTATGGAGCAATTATAAAATTATCTGGCGTTTGCTTTATTTTTGAAATATCATTTCTATCACCAATTGCCATTACAACTATCCCATCAAAATCTGAAAACGTATCAATACAAGTATTAAAGAATGGTTCGAGTCCTTCAAGCAGTGTTCCCATTGAAATGTAAATCACTTTCTTTTCTTTAAGTGATTCCAGTGGGAATTTTATATTTGTTTTACGCTTTGAAATACTCGGTCCAATAAAAATGTTATTTTCTCCGAACGATTCGCTATTAGGTTGGAAATAACGACTTGTGTATACGAGACAAACATCACCTTTATTATTCATAAATTGAAGATTATTCTTTGGTTTTACTCCAAATTTATGTTCCATCTGATTTAGTAATTTTTCAGAGATTTCCTCTGGTTGGAATGGCATATCTGCATTTGGATGAAAAGGTAATGTCTTCAAAAATTCTGGCGGAATTAAAAATATAGGTGAGGACACTACACCTGGAACTTGTAAATACTCCTTTACTAACTCTCCTGCGCCAAATATATCATACATTACGAAATCAAATTTTATACTTTTACATAATTGTTTCGTAATTTCTAATATATATATAGAAGTTTGAACATGCACATGAAAGAAAGCATTTAACCCAGATGAGGTTTCAGCATCAATAGAAATCTCTTTTAATAGATCCGGATGAGTATGTACAGTAGCTCCTAAATCTTCAATTCTATCCTTAAAGTTTGTCGTTGTAATATAATGTACGTTATCCCCTCGTTCAGTAAAGGCTTTTACTAAATTTAATGTAGGGTTTACATGTCCCTCTGCTGGAAAATTAACCACTAAAATATTTAGCACTTATTCCTCACCCCTTACATTTCATTGTTTTAATTAAGCATACTGTTATTTGTACAAGTAATCTTCCCCTAATAGTCCTAATATGCTTGCTACATTATATTGATAAATAATTTTCAGTCATCAACATAAAAAAAGCATCTACCTATGTAGATGCCTAACCGTGATAAGGAGTGTTCTGTGAGGTTAGAACAAGCGTTTTTGCTTGTCCTATGCTATCAATATATGATTTATTTTATAAAATGTGAATCGTTAATAGAATTATTTTATCCATTTTATATGATCAAATGGATAAAATACCATTTCTACTTTACCTATTATATTTGATTCATCAATAAGTCCAAGTGTATTCCTACTATCTTTACTATGATTACGATTATCACCTAACACAAATAATTTATGCGTAGGAACTTTTATTTCTCTAAAATTTGAAAAACGATTGGATACTTGTGACATATCTAAATGTATATACGACTCATCACGCTTTTTACCGTTAATAAATACCTCATCCTCTTTTAGTTGTATGTTATCCCCCGATAATCCAATAATTCGTTTCACATAGTAAGTAGGCTCGTCTTCTTTTTTTATAATGACAACATCTCCATGATGAAAAGACGATAAACAGACGTTTACCTTATTAACAAGTATATAATCTTTTTCATTCAAAGTAGGTTGCATCGAAATTCCTTCTACCATACAAAATAAAAAGGACTTATTAATAAAAATAACCCCTATTATAATGAATATGTAGCTACATATGTTCCTCCAATATTTTAGAATAAACAGCTTCATATCTACCTCATTTCTAATCTATTCCCAGATAAAAACGCCTCTAGTTTACAGGAATGCTAGAGACGTTTCGTACATTTTAATTCTCTTTAGAGACATCTGTTTTTGGCGCTTCACCAGTTAATCGCTTATTTTTCAAATCAAAATAAGCATCTAAAACTTCTTTTCCAATATCGGAGTTAATGCCCGATTTATCATTTTCAACCCACGGTACTACAACAGAAAATGCTACTTCTGGATCATCATATGGCGCATATCCAGCTAATGTTAAGTTATAACATTCTCTACGATCGCCTTTCGCATTTCGCCCAATTTCATTTTCTCCACCATATACAGTTTGTGCGGTCCCTGTTTTACCAGCTGGTTTATATGGTGCTTTTTGGAACGCTCTTACTCCCGTTCCATCTCCTTCTTGAAATACTTTTCTAAATCCTTCTTTTACTTGATTAATATATTCTTGTTTCATATCGATTCTATTTAAAACAACGGGTTCTATTGATTGTACTACTTTACCAACCTCATCTTTTTGAACGGTTTGTTCTCTAATCTCTTGAACAATTTGTGGCTTCATTCGATACCCCCCATTTGCGATAGTCGAAATATATTGTGCAAGCTGAAGTGGTGTATACGTATCATATTGTCCAATAGAATAATCTAATAAGAAACCAGGCTGATTATCTTTTCTTCCAATTTGTCCTGCAGTTTCATTTGGTAAATCAATACCAGTTTGTACACCTAGTCCAAATTGCCTGAAATAATACCTCATTTTATCAAAATATTCTTGTTTAATATCTAGTGAACTATTTTTCACATAACCCACGCCAGCAATTTTTAATGCTATATTAAACATATAAACGTTTGAAGAAACTTGTAACGCTCTTAGATCGTCTATATCACCAAAATTTTTCCAAGACTTCTTTTCCTTAGTTCCTTTAAATTTCATAGGTGCATCATAAAAATGTGTTCCAGGAGTTATTGCATTTGTTTCAAACCCTGTTAACACTGTCGCACCTTTAACCGTTGATCCAAGCTCATATGAACTTGTCAGCGTGCCTAAAGCATAATCTTCAACTTCCATTTTTCCGTCTTTTTCTACAAGCCTTTTCCCAGCCATCGATAATACTTGGCCATTTTTCGGATTCATCATTACTACGAAAGCACGGTCTAACATTGATTCTGATCCTTTATATTGTTTTAATATTTTTTCTATGCTCTCCTCTACTTTTTTTTGCAATTCCATATCTATTGTTAAAGTTAAATTTTTACCGCTTTTCCCTTCCGAAACCGTTTCCGTTCTAATAGTATTTCCTTGTTTATCAGCAATGCTTCTTACTTCTTTTTTTGTACCATGAAGTACATCTTCGTATTGCTGTTCGATATAACTTTTGCCAACTCTATCATTTCGGCTATAATCACGCACTAAATAATAATCTAATCGTTCACGTGGCAATCCTTCATCAGCATTTGAAACGTTACCAAGGACAGAACGGAATAATCCATCATTTACATAGATTCTCTCCCAATCAACTGATGCGTCTACCCCTGGAAGGTTCGCTAAATTTTCACTAATCACCGCATATTCCTGTTCACTAACGTCCTTTTTAATAATTTGAGGTGCCATTTGAAAACCTGAGGTCATTTTACTTTTAATAGCTAACACTTCTATATCTTTAGCCGTTAGTTCTTGAAGATTTTTTTCTGTAACGCGCTTCCTTTTTAAATCTTCTATTTTTTTGTCTAGCTCTTTTCCGGTAATATCCTTATCTCGGAACTTATCTATTTCTTTTTTTGATACTAAGTCTTGAGCAAGTTCTGGATTTAATTGCATCCAAAAGTCTTTCTTATCAGTCTCAGTTAACTTATCTATATCTTCTTGTGGCATTTCAATAATATCTGCAAGTTGTCTTGCTGATTTTAATATTTCTTCTTGTTTTACACCTTTCACCTTTGTATATGTAATCGTACGTAAAGACTTATTATCAACTACTGGATTTCCTTCACGATCAAATATTTTCCCACGTGGTACAGAAAGGCCCACGGTTGCATTTTCTCTCTTCTCTACTTCATTTTTATATGTTTCTCCATCAAAAATTTGCACTTTCCCTAACTGAATAATAATGCCAGAAAATAATAAAAATACACAAAGGAATAAAATATTTAACCGGAGAGGTACTACTCTACCACTTTTCTTCTCTTGCTTTTTCACCTTGTCATAATCTCCTCCTTACAATATTTCAAATAATAATCACATTTCTATATTAAAAGTAATGTACAATTTCTATACATTACTTTGTACAAATATTAATATAATGTTTAAAACTTAATAGAAATTAAAACAAAGGTAAAGAAAAGGTAAAGTTTACTAAATTAAATATAAAAAATACCCAATAACAAAAAGCTTAGTTTTCACTAATCGCTTTGTTATTGGGTATTAATTGATTTAAGAATTACTACTAGTGCGTATTGCTATACATTTGTCGTCACAATTAGAAAGAGATTGTTTACTCAGTACTTTCGGTAAGTAAATAGTTACTGTTGTCCCGACACCAACCTCGCTCATGATACTAATTGTCCCTTGATGACTTTCAATAATTTTATAACTTAACATTAATCCAATACCAGTCCCTTTTTCTTTCGTACTATAAAAAGGTTCACCTAATCTCTTAATTCTTTCTTCAGGTATTCCTATTCCTTCATCTATTACATGAATGATGACACCATCATCATTTATTTCTTTTATGTGAATTGAAATTTCCCCACCATTTGGCATAGCTTCGATTGAATTTTGCAAAATATTAATAAATACTTGTTTCAATTGATTTTCTGAGCATTCAATAATTATATCTTTGTCATCCGTAAATAGTTCAACTTGAATATTTGTCATAATTGCTTTTGTATTCATTAACGATACGACATTTTTAAAAATTTGATAAATATTTTTCTTTTCTGTATTTATCTCATCTGTTTTAGCAATTGCCAGAAATTCTTGCAGGATCGCTTCTATCCTTTCAATTTCAGAGAGCATAAGATCAAAATATTTTTCTTGATCTTCTTTATTAATTTGAAATAACTGTATAAAACCTTTAATTACAGTTAAAGGATTTCTTACTTCATGAGCCACGCCAGCTGCTAATTGACCAATTGCTGCAAGCGTATCTGATTTATTTAGCAATTCTTCTGTCTTTTTTCGCTCTGTAATGTCGCGTACAATAATCATAATTTTATCATGTAATAATGGTAAGCACCTAGCCTCAAAGAAATCAATACTTCCATTAAGTGTGAGTGGATATTCTACAATTACATTCGTTCCTTTTTCCTTCACTTGATTAATGGCTTCCTGAAACTGCTGTGCTACTGAAGATGGTAATACTTCGTAAAACTTTTTTCCCATAAAAGCTTCTGCGGGTACGTAAAACTTTGTAGGAGATCCTGCCTTGTAATCTATAATTGTGCCATCATCTTCTGTTAAAAAACATAAATCTGGTAAAGCTTTAAAAATTAATTCCAGTTCAGATGTTTGTTGTTTTAACTGCTCTTCTATCGCTTTTAAATGTGTAATATCTACACCAACAGCCCAATAACTATATCCTGTTACAGGAAACTGTTCTGATATATTCGACCACATTATTGTTTTGATTTCACCATTTTTACATGTTAAGTGCATTTCCCAATCTCTGAAATTTTTTCCACAAGTTAAAAATTTCTTTTGTATTTGATGGCGATAATTATGATCAGGATACAATAATTGCAGTGCATTGGGATTTCCAATTATTTCTTCAGCGGTATAACCTGTTACAATTTCGCATTCTCGATTCCACAAAACAAAATCTCCATTATAATCAAGCGCATCTACCATAACAGGCATGTTTTGTAAAATCGTATGTAGTTCCTCCTCTTTCTGAGAAAGCAACGTTGTATTTTTACTTTGAAATACTTTTATTGCGCTATCTAAAATTAAACTTGAGAGCATTTCAAAGTATTTTTGACAACTGAAAATTTCACTTTTTTTGGACCATACAACAAAAGATCCTAAATGTTGATTGTATAAGAAAATGGGGATTTCAATCTTTGGAAGTTTACTCTTTTTTATCTCATTCATTCCGAATGAAAAAACACACTCTTTTTCAGCATCAAGAAGTTGATGTGATATGTTAGTTAATTTATAAAATTGTTCTGCCATGGTTTCTATTGTACTCACATCAATAAGTTCCATTAGCCGCGAATTCATTCCTTTTTCACCTCAATATGTAAAATTAATACAAATCTAAAATTCATACTTCTCCATTATACGAAGAAAGCTAGTGTAGGTATATAGCTGTAGAATAATTATTCGAACAAATTTTATTTTTCAATTAAAACAAGAAAAGAATATATATACTGAATATACCTTTAATTAGTATATATTTCGTTGATTCCTCACTTATTGTCTAGATAACTTGAATTCCTCCTTACATTCACTGAATTTTCACTCGAGAGTCATACACGTTACTAATAGCGGTATAAACATGCAATAAGTATAAAGTTCATAAAATATTCACAATTTTTATGAAAAATATAAACATTTATTCCAATATATTCTATATAATAAAATGTAATAAGGCTTCTATGAATCTCATAGAATACCTTACCCCTAATAAAAAAGAAAAAAGAATCCATTTGGATTCTTTTTTCTTTTTTCTGTGAAAAGACTTGAATTAACATTCCAAACTTCATATTTACTATAGGGAGCAGTAACCTTGATATGCGTATCTAGTGACTTAAAAAAGGCATAAATAAATAAGC